>NZ_JBEYJA010000069.1:0-31402 GCF_040703815.1 Streptomyces sp. NPDC006743
GCGGCCTCGGGGGGGGTGGCGGCCTGGGGGGTGGAGGCTTACCGCGACCCCACAACCATCTCCCCCCCGGCGTGCGGCCCGCGGACCGCACGCCGTGGCGTGTGTGAGGGAGCGTGGGGATGAGCGGGATGTGCGCCGCGCCCCGTCCGGGCGGGGCTCAGCCGGCCGCGTTGTCGACCCGTATCCGCACCTGCTCCTCCAGCCTCCGCAGGCTGCTGTCGAGCGCCTCGCAGGCGGCCCGCTCCCCCGGGTCGTGGCTGTCCTCGAAGAACGACAGGTGCACGGTCACCTCGCTGGCGCCGCTGCCGATGCCGGCGACCTGGAGCCAGCCCGCGTAGCCGCCCTGCTCGCGGGTGCCCCATTCGACCCGCATCTGGTCGCGTTCGGTGCGCAGCAGGGCCGAGGTGTCCTCGCCGGTGGCGTCCTCGTGCACGGTGACGGCGGGCGGTTCCCCGGCGCGCACGTGCAGCGCGTCGGGCATCCACGCGTCGAGCCGGCCGATGTCGGCGGCTTGGTCGAAGACCTGCTCGGGCTGTGCGGGCATCGTGCGGGAACGTTCGTATTCGGCCATCGCGGCACCGTCCCTCGGCTCGGAGTCGTACCAGGACCGCGTGCCCGTTCCGGGCCGGCCGAAAAGTCCGTGCGGCGCGCTGCCGCGGCGGAGCCGGCCCCGGCGGCGCCAGGGGGCGTGGCGAAAGTCCCGTTTGCCCCGCGGTGTCCGGGCGGACGGCGCTGCTTTCCGCACACGCCCTACGTCGGTCCGGGGCGCAGGGCCCGCAGGACGGCCCAGACGACCGAGACGAGGGGGACGGCCACGATCGCGCCGATCACCCCGGCGACGATGCTGCCCGCGATGACGGAGACGGCCACCACGAGCGGGTGCAGCCGGACCGCCCAGCTCATCACCACCGGATGCAGGACGTGGCCTTCGAGTTCCCCGATGACGACGATGAGCACGATCACGGCCAGCGCGGTGACCGGACCGCGTCCGGCGAGCGCGACGACGGTGGCCACCGCCAGGGCGACCGGCGAGCCGACCAGCGGGATGAAGGCGGCGAAGAACTCCAGCAGGGCCAGCGGCAGTGCGAGCGGCACCCGCAGCACGAACAGGGCGGCACCGACGAGTACGGCGTTGGTGGCGGCGACGATGATGATGCCGCGGGTGTACCCGGCGAACGCGCGCCAGGCCGCGTGGCCGCCCCGGTCCCACACCTCCCGGGCCCCGCTGGGCAGCAGCTGGTCGCGCGCCCAGCTCCACAGGCGCTCGCCGGAGTGGATGAAGAAGACGGAGGTGAACAGCGCGAGCGCGGCGGCCGTCACCAGTTCGACGACGCGCCCGAGACCGCTGACGGCACTGTTGACGAGGCTCGCCCGGTGGGCGGCCAGGTAGGAGAGGAACTGCTCCTGCAGCGCGGAGAGCTTGCCGGGGCTGAGGCGGAACGGCGGGCGCTGGAGCCACTGCTCGATCCGGTGGATGCCACCGGTCAGCTCGGACGTGAGCTGCCCCCACTGGCCCGCCACCGCCTCGCCCACGAAGGCCAGCAGGCCGGACAGGAGGAGGAGGCTGCCCACGAGGACGACGGCGACGCACAGCGCCCTGGGCAGCAGCCGGTTCAGCAGGTCGGCGAAGGGGCGCAGGACCGAGGTGACGACCAGCGCGACGAACAGGGCCACGGCGATGAGCTGGAAGCGGCCCAGGACGGTGAAGACGCCGTAGACGGCGGCGCCGACGAGGATGAGGCGCCAGGCGTAGGAAGCGGCGACACGCAGCCAGGGCACCGTGCGCTCGGCCCGGGGGTGCTCGGCGGCGGGCGTCGTCCGCACCGGGCGGAAGCGCGGCGCGAGCCGCGCGGAGTACGCCGGTCTGCTGCCCAGGACCGGCTCGCCCGGCCGGCGCCCGCGGCCCCGCCCGGCCGCCGCACCGCCCGCATCCGCCACCGCGCCTCCCGTTGCCACCGCCGGTCACACCCCGAGCACGCGACCGTCGGCCGCCCCGGGGCCCGCGGCCGCCGCTCACGTCCCGGGCACGCGGCCGCCGGTCACGTCCAGAGCACGGTACGGTGCGGCCGGGCCGGGGCCGGGGTGCAACGCGCCAGGGTGCCGGTCATCGGAGGACAGGGCTCCCCGTCCGGCCCATGCGGGCGTCGATCGGGGCGACGGTGGCGGCGGGCCGGCCGAGCCGGGCGAGGCGCCCCGGCCCGGCGCGGACGCGCAGGGTGGCCGTGCCGGCCCTGCGGCAGCACGGCCCGGTCGGCGACGGCGCCGGTCAGCCGGGCAGGGCGGGGGCGCCCCTCCCAGCCGGGGTGGACAGGGTGAGGGTGCGGGCGGAGCGGGAGAGGCGGGCGGCGGAGCCGATGGCGGTGCCGCAGCCTCCGCCGTACGGGGCCGGCACCGGGCATCCGGTGCCGGCCGCGGAGAGGCTGAGGGCGTCCCGTCGAGCGCCCCGCCCGGAGCGGGGCCGGCGGATCGAGCACCACCTCACCCCCGCGGGCCAGCGGGCCCCGGCGACCAGGTCGCCGACGAGGTGCTCGCCTGGTGCTTCGCCGCCCCGGCCGGGGACGACCGCGCCCCGTTTCTCCCGTCGCTGCGCCGCACGGGCCGGAGACGGCGCAATGAGCGCACCCCGCGCCCCGCGCCCTCGCGCACCCGCGGACGAGTGGACGAGTGACGGAGCCCCTCCCCCACGTCAGGGGGAGACCCGGGCGAGGAGGTCCGGACCGTTGTTGCGGACGTCGTTGACGGCCGGGGAGACGGGCCGGACGTCGAGTTGCCCGTCCGCCGGCGGCGCCAGCAGCTCCCGCAGCCCGCCGGGGTCCCGGCGGCCGGGGTCGAGCCAGGCGTCGTAGCGCTCCGGGGCGAGCGCGAGCGGCATGCGCGGGTGGATCCGGCCGGTCGCGTCGGTGGCGTCCGTGGTGATGACGGTGCAGGTCGTCAGCCAGGCGGCCGGGTCGTCGTCGTCCTTCACCGACGGGTCGCGCCAGTACTCGTACAGTCCGGCGAGCGCCATCACCGTGCCGTCGTGCGGGTGGATGAAGTACGGCTGTTTGCGCGTCCTGCCGCCCCCGGTCCCGGCCGGCTGCCATTCGTAGAATCCGTCGGCGGGCAGCAGGCAGCGGCGTGCGGCGAAGGCGCGGCGGAAGGCGGGCTTCTCGTGCACGGTCTCCACCCGGGCGTTGATCAGCCGGGCGCCGGTGCTCACGTCCTTCGCCCAGGACGGCACCAGTCCCCAGCGCAGCACCCGCAGCTCGCGCCGGGCGGCGGCCGTCGCCCGCTCCCCGCGCGGGGGGCGCTCCAGGACGGCCCAGACGCCGTCCGTCGGCGCGACGTTCCAGCTGGGCTCCAGCGTCTGCTCGGGGTTCCACCGGCTCACCCCGAAGTGCCGGGCCAGTTCCTCGGGTCCGCGGGTGGAGACGTAGCGGCCGCACATGCGGCCAGCCTGCCACGGGCCCCGCGCGCCCGCCTACGCGGTCTTGCGGCCCACGCCCGCGTACACCCAGTACGAGGAGGGGTCGCGCGGGAGCTCGTCCTCCCGGTCGGGGCGCCACAGGGGGACGTGGACCAGTCCCGGCTCCACCAGGTCGAAGCCGTCGAAGAGGGCCGCGATCGCGTCGTGGGAGCGGGCCGTGACGGGGGAGGTCGCCCGGTCGCGGTACAACTGCCCGACGGCGGCCGCGGTGTCCGGACGGTCCTCGTCCGTGGCATGGGTCAGCGCGAGCCAGCTCCCGGCGGGCAGCGCGTCCCGGAACGCGGCCACGATGCCGGCCGGATCCTCCTCCGGCGTGACGAAGTGCAGGATCGTGATCATCAGGACAGCGACCGGCTGCTCGAAGTCGATGAGCTTGCGCACCTCGGGTGCGCCCACTATCTCCTCGGGGCGTCTGATGTCGGCGGCCACGATCGCCGCGTCCGGATCGTCGGCGAGCAGTGCCTCGCTGTGCGCGACCGCCACCGGGTCGTTGTCCACGTAGACCACCCGGGCACCGGGGGCGGCCGCCTGGGCGACCTCGTGGACGTTGCCCTGGGTGGGGATGCCCGAGCCCAGGTCGATGAACTGGCGGACGCCCGCGTCCACCAGGAAGCGCACCGCGCGGCCGAGGAAGGCCCGGTTGGCGCGGGCCAGGGTGCGCACCTGGGGGTCGATCGCCGTGAAGGCGGCCACCGCCTCCCGGTCTATGGCGAAGTTGTGCTCCCCGCCCAGCATGGCGTCGTACATCCTGGCCACGCTGGCCTTGCCCGGATCGACACCCCGCGGCAGACCGTCTCCCTGGTCGGGCATGACCAACTCCCCTGCTCGTCAGCGACCTTGACTGGGCATCATATAGTTGCCCACGGCATACGCCACCGCCTGCCCACCCGCACCGCCACCAGCGCCAGTCCCCGCACCAGCACCGACCGCTCCCCCGGCCGACCCTGCCGCCCGCCCGACCGCACGGACCGCACGCCCGGACCGCCCCACGCCGACACCGGCCCCACCCGGAAGGCAACGACCCTGCGGAACACAGAACCCACCGAACCCCGCGTCGCCCGTGAGTCCGAACGCCCCCGCCCCTCGGCCGCGGTCCGCCGCCGGCACTTCTCGCCCGCCGCGGACGCCATCGGTTCGGAACTCGATCTGCGGCTGACCGGCCGCCACGTCGTGCACGCGCTGGCGCCCGGCTTCTGCGACGCCGCCTCGGTCTACCTGCTCCAGCGCTGGCTCCTGGAGGAACAGCCGCGCAGGACGGCCGATCCGCCGCAGATCGAGGCCCGCAGGCTCGCCCTGCGCATAGGGGCGGACGCCACCGAGGACTGGGAGCACCTGCTCCCGGCCGACGAGGTGCTGGTGTTCCCGCGCGAGACGCCGTACGCGCGGGCCATCGCGACCGGGCAGACGCAACTGCTCGACGGCGTGGACGAGCACACCGTCGAACGGCTGCGCAAGACCGCGCCGGAACACGCGGGCGTGGACGCCCTGCTGCGCACCGCGTCCTTCCTCATCGTGCCGCTGCGCCTGCGCGGCACGGCCGTCGGTTTCATCGCCTGCACCCGCGGCCCGGACCGGGAGCCGTTCGCCCGCGGTGAGGCCGTGGCCGTCGAGTCGCTCGGCTCCCGGGCCGGCGTCGCGCTCGACAACGCCCGACGCTACGAGCGCGAGCGCCGCACCGCCCTGGCCATCCGCCGCAGCCTGCTCCCGGACACCGGGCAGGCCTTCGACGGCTGCCGGGTCGCCCACGGCTACCGGCCCGCCGGACAGGACAACGTCATCGGCGGGGACTGGTTCGACGTCCTGCCCCGGGCCGGGCGCCGCCTCGGGCTGATCGTCGGCGACGCGATGGGCCACGGACCGGAGTCCGCCGTCGCCATGATCCAGCTGCGCACCGCCGTACGGACCCTGGCGGGCCTCGACATCGGCCCCAGCGAACTGCTGCACCGGCTGGACGCCGTCGCCGGGGACACCCCCGGCGCGCCGTTCGCCACCTGCATGTACGCGGAGTGGGACGCGGATCTGCGCACGTGCACCTTCGTCGGGGCCGGGCATCCGCCCCCGCTGGTGCGCGGGCCCGGCGGCCCGGCGGTGCCGGTCTCGCTCGCCACCCCGGGGCTGCCGCTCGGCCTGGGCACGGGCCGGCACGAACCGACCGAGCTGCACCTGTCCGAGCCCGCCCTGCTGCTGCTCTACAGCGACGGGCTGGTCGAGTCCCGCACGCAGGACATCGACCAGGGCATCACCCGCCTGGCCCGCGCCCTCGACGACGGGGCGGAGGGCATACCGGACCCCGCCGAGCCCGACGCGCTGCCCGCGCTGTGCGGGCGGCTGCTGGCCGGCTCCGGCTGCGACGACGTCACCGACGACCGGACACTGCTGCTGGCCGAGCTGACTCCCGGCCGGAAGTGAGCGGCGCCGGCCGTGCCGCACGCCGTGCGGGCTGTTTGTCGCACGAGCGGACGCGGCCGTTGGAGCGGTGTCCTCACCTGATGCGGTGAGGGAGGCAGCAGGGCCCGTACGGACGGCTCGGGTCCGCCGTTGCCCCCGGCATGGACAGCACCTCCCGGGCCGTGCCGGCCTCCCCCGACCGCCCCCTCGCCTGGCCGCCGTGCGCGCCCGTCACGCACTCGCACGCGGACGCGCCCCCGCCCTCCCCGGTGAGCGGCGGCCGCGGCGCGCCGCTCCTGCGGCCGTGGGGCGCCGGAGCGGGCGGCGGGGTGCCGGACCCGCGGGCGGGCGGGAACACCGCGGTGCCCGCGGTGCCGGTGCCCCGCGGGATCCCGGGCCTGTGAGGCCGCAGCCGCCGGTGTCCCGCACCGTCGGCGCGGACGCTGTCGGCCGCCCGGCGGGACGGATCGCGGGCGCGGGGCGGGCCGGGTCGCGGGCGGCCGGGGCGTCTGCCCGGGCACCGCTTGCTCACGGACCGGTGACGGCCGCATCACGATGGCCGGCGGGGGCGTTGCCCGGGCCCCGGCCGGTCGTTGAGCGCGGCATGGAAACGTGGGAGGACGGTGACTGTCCCTGGTGCCGCTCGCTGCTCGGTTCCGGCCGGGCCTTCGCCGGACCGGGCCCGGGACGCCGGACGAGCGATCGTTCCGCGGGGGACGGCGGGGGCCCGCCGGCCTGGGCCGAGTGCGCCCTGCTGGTCGTGGTGCCGTTGGCGGCCCTGACCTTCGTGGCCGCCCTGATGCTCGCGCTGGCCTGACCCGCGCCGCCCCAGGGCTCAGGTGCGGAAGCCGACGTGCACGTGGTCGTGGTGGGTGGCGTCGCTGAAGAACTGGTCCGGTCGCGTCCCGCCGGACAGCCGCACCGGGCCGCCGACGTTGTAGGAACCGGCGTCCGCCGCGTCCCGCATGAAGTGCTCGACCAGGGAGCGGGGGGTGCGCGGATCGACGACCGGACGGCCGTCGATCCGCCACACGTCGAAGGCCCGCCCGCGCGGGTGGTCGCTGGGACGGCTGGTGCCGAAGACGTCCAGGGGGTGCCCGGAGCGGACCACGCTCACGGAGATCCGGTACGTCCCGGCGAGCCGGAGCATCGCGGTGAGCACGCTGTCGTGGACGCGGCCGCCGCGCAGATCCGCCGCGGCGGCGGACGGCAGTTCGATCCGCGGGTCGGCCAGCACCTTGCGCGCCGCCGCCGGGGGCGCCGGCTCGGGCGGCCCCGGCCGGGCCGGGTGCAGGGCGGTGACGATCCACCCGCGGCCGCTGCGGGCGAGCCGTACGTCGACCGTCGTACCGCCCGCCGTGACGGTGGCTTTCCGCCGGGTCCACTGCCGGCACACGACGAGCACGCTCGCCGCGTCGGCGAGGATCCCGCCGTACTGGGCGTCGACCACCTGGAGCACCGCCTCGTCGGCCGCGGGCAGCAGGGGGCCGGCCTGGGCGGCCAGCGCCGGCCGCTGGTGCGCCGCGGCCGCTCTGGCCCGCGCCGCGGCCGGGCCGCCCCCGCCGCTCGGCCAGGCGCCCAGTGCCTCGATCAGCTCGACGGCGCTCAGTTTCGCCGCCGGTTCGACCTCGGCGGACGTGGGGCGCCACGGTCTGGTGCGGGGCAGCGGCGGAACGGCCCCGGACGGAGCCGGTGAGGCGGCGCGGGACGCGGGCGGACCCGTACCGGCACCGGCCGGTGCGCGGGTGGTGACGCCGTGACCGGGTGCGGTGGGTGCGGTGCCGCGGTGTCCGGCGGCGGTGCGGCCCGACACGCCGGTGCAGCCGGCCGCGCCGAGCGCGGTCCCCGCCATGCCGAGCAGCACCGTCCGGCGCCCGACCGGCCGGCCCCTGGACACGGACGGAGGAGTCATGCGGTCCAGTGTCCGCCCCGGACAGCGCTCGTGCCCGGTGGAGCGAGGGAGGCCGCGGGGCGCAGGGGACGGGGAGCCCGCACGGCTTCCGGGCGGCCCGCCCGGGCCTCCCCTCCCCGGCGGGCGCCGACGGCCGGTTCCGACCGTCGGCGCGGGACGGCCCGTCCCGGCCGTCCGTCCGGCGGCCCGCCCCGGACTCTCCGTCCCTGCGGTCCGCCTCAGCCTCCTCGGCGGTCCGCCTCGGCGGCGCCCCCGCGGGGCCGGTCGGGCGGTCAGAACAGGCCGGGCGGCGGGCGGCCGGGACGGTGGGTTCACGCCTTCGTTCTGTACAGCCGGTGCGCGTTGGGGCGTGGTGCCGGGCGGTGGCGGGCGGCGGGGCTCTCGGCGAACGCCCGGAGCAGGTTCTCCGTGGTGCGGGTGACGAAGGCGCGGGTGCGGGCGTCCATGCCGTGGTCGCGGCCCAGTTCACCGGTTCCCGCCGTCAGCGCCTCCACCCAGCGCATGGTGCCGGTGGCGAAGACGCCCGCGCCGCCGGGAACCGTGTCGTACGCCGAGTCGCTGTGGCTGCGGGCCCCGGCGTGGACCAGCGGCGAGTGAGCGGTGATCTCCGGCGGGGCGGGGACGGGCGCACCGGGGGTGACCCGGTCGTACTCCACCCCGACCAGGTGGGCGAAGCTCTCGCCGGCGCGCGCTCCGGTGCCCTCGTGGAGCCAGTGGTCCGCCGCCTGCACCACGTAGGGGGCGTCCACCGGGTAGCCCTCGTAGAGCACCCCGGTGAGGGACGACTCGGGGTCGGCGGCCGGGGCCTGCCGGAAGTCGGTGGTGACCTGGTCCGGACGGGTCGGGTAGCAGGGGTCGTCCCGGAAGGAGGACTTGTAGCAGACGACGGTGCGCCCCTCGTCCGCCTCACCGGCCTCCAACCGGACTCTGCGGAAACAGGTGTTGGCGCCGAGGAAGGCCACGTTGGTGCCCGCGTCCCGGGCGGCGGTGACGTGCGCGCGCTGCTCGGGTGTCCAGTACTCGTCGTGCCCCAGGCAGATCAGGGCGGTGGCTCCCCGCAGGACCCCGGGGTCGCGGTGCAGGTCGGTGCCGGTGGTGTAGGCCAGGGGCAGGCCGAGCCGTTCGGCCAGGACCACGGCCGCCCACTCGTACGTCAGGAACTTCTCGGCGCCGTTCTTGTCGTAGGGCCGGTCGAAGCTGACGGCGAGGGAGCGGGTGGCGTAGGCGCCCGAGGCTCCGTCGTAGAGGCTGTAGCCGCCCCACCGGTTGTACGCCTGCCAGGTGGCCGGGGCGTGCAGCAGGACGGTGCGGCCGGCGCCGTGGGCGGAGCGCACGATCAGCGGGAGGTAGCGCTGGTGGCCGTTGTCCGCGTCCAGGCGCAGCAGATAGGCGCCCTCGGGCCAGCCGTCCGTGCCGACGGTGAGCGTACGCGGCCACCGCGCCCGGACGGTCCGGGTCGCGTCCAGCAGGCGGCCGGGCGGGCGGGCGCGCCCCCGCACCGGCGCCGAGCGCCACACCAGACGGGCGTACGTCCCCCCGTACCAGCCGACGCGGAACGCCGAGACCCGGAACGACGCCGCCGTGGTCGACACGTGCAGCCCGCATTCCTCCCCCGGGAGGACGCTGACGCGGTCGGTGTAGCCCGCCACCGCGTCCGGCGGTCCGGCCGACGTGATCCGCCAGTCGCCGCTGCCCGGACGGTCCCGTTCCGCCTCGGGCCGGTGGCGGCCGGCTGCGGGCGGGGTGCGGCGGGAGGCCGGGGAGTCGCAGGCGGCCGTCGCGCCGAGCCCCACCGCCCCGGCGCACACCCCGAGGAAGGCCCTGCGCGGCAGCCCGCGGCCGCCGTGCTCCCCGGCGTCGTCCGCCGGGGTCGCGCGGTCGGTGTGCGCGAGGCCGGTGAGGTCCGTCGGATCCATGAAGTCCGTCGGAACCGTCGCGGCCGTCAGGTCCACCTTGGCCGTCAGGTCCCCAGGGTCCCTCCGGACGTCCTGGCGCCGGTGGGCTCGCCGCGGGTGGCGCGGCTGTCCGTGGTCGGGGCTCACCCGTCCTCCCGGGGTGCGGGCCCGCGTGGTCGCGCGGGCTCGG
Source organism: Streptomyces sp. NPDC006743 (assembly GCF_040703815.1). Lineage (NCBI taxonomy): Bacteria > Bacillati > Actinomycetota > Actinomycetes > Kitasatosporales > Streptomycetaceae > Streptomyces > Streptomyces sp. NPDC006743. The sequence goes on from NZ_JBEYJA010000069.1 coordinate 9,852, forward strand.
GCAGGCGTGTCGCGACGGGGCCGCCGGGACCGGTTCGGTCACGGCGGCCCCGCGTGCGGACTCACCGGCGCGCTGCCGGGACTGCCACGCGGGTCAGCCGGTCTTGCCGCGCCCCGACAGCGCGTCCCTGATCCGGTCGACCATGCCGGCGCCGGGTGCCAGGAGCTTGTTCGCGGGAGGGGTGTCGGGGGCGGAGGGGTGCGGCCGCGTCGGCGCCGTCTTCTTCGCCGTACGCACCTTCTCGCCGAGCTGCTCCAGCTCCTCGGGGGTGGCCGCCTCGCGCAACTGCGGGAACAGGTTCTGCTCCTCGTCCGTCACGTGCTCGCGGATCTCCCGCATCAGACGCCCCATGAGCTGGTCGAACCGGGCGTCGTCGGCCTCGCAGCCCTCCAGGTCCTTCATCGTCCGCTCGGCCTCGGCGTGGTCCTGGACCTCGCGGTCGGCGATCGCGTCCCCGTCCCGCAGGTACTGGCGCACGGCCGGGTACAGGTACATCTCCTCCGCCACGGAGTGCCGGACCAGTTCGATGGTGGCCTGGTCCGCGAGGTCCTTGCGCCTCTTGTCCCCCGTCGGGAGGGCCTCGATCTGCGCGAAGATCTCCTCCACCTCACGGTGGTCGGTGGTCAGTTCCTGGATGACGTCTCCGCCGTGTCCCATGGCAGCGCTCCTCGCTCCTCGAAGGTGGTGTGTCACCGGTGGACCGCCCGCCGGGTTCCCGGCGCGGAGCGGAACACACCGCCGGACGAAGGCTCACGCGAGCGGGCGCGCCCGGGTTGCCGTCCGGCTCGGGGTGTGCGCGGCGCAGGTCGCGGCCGCGCACGGCGCCGGTCCGCGCGGGGCGCCGGTCCGCGCGGGGCGGTGGTCCGCGCGGGGCGGTGGTCCGCGCGGGGCGGCGGCGGGCGGCCCGGCGGGTGGAGGCGTCGTTCCGGCGTCCGCGGGCCGCCGGGTGCCCCGGGCGCGGCGGCGGAACCGCGGCGCCCGGGCGGCTGCCCTGGCCGGATCCGGACCCGAGGGGCCGCGGGTGTGCCGCCGCCCCCGCGGGGCAGGCCCGTGGGGGCGGCGGCAGACGCCGTCGGGGTCCGTCAGCGGACCGGCTTCAGGTCGGTGATCCTGCGGGTCCTCAGATCGGACCGCACGTCGATCTTCGTCACCTGGGCGTTCCGGCCGTCGCTCCAGGTGAGCGTGACCCTGCTGGTGGCGTGGCCGCCGCCCGAACCGGCGTAGGCCACCTTCCACTTCACCGGCACGTTCTGGGCGAAGAGGATGCCGTCCGCGTGCTCCCTGGCCTCGTACGCGGCGACCTTTCTGCGCGCGTCCGCGGACAGGTAGAAGGCCTTCAGCGCCCTGGCGGCGGCCGGGTCGGAGCCGTCCCAGGCCGTGTCGATGTAGGCGCCGTAGAAGTCGGCGACCCGCTGCGTGACGCTGCGCGGGTCGCCCTGGACGGCGGTGGGCGGCCCGGACGCCGGCCGGGCGGCGCCGGGGGCCGTGGGCGCCGGGTGGGAGGCCACGGTGCCGGCCAGGGCCGGTGTCACGGCGGCGAGGGAGAGGGCCGCCGCGAGGGCGGAGGCGGCGATCAGGCCGCGTCGGTTGCGAACACGCGTGGGCATGTGAGTGTTTCCCCCAGTCCATGGGGCCGGGCGGTTCCCGGCACGTCGGTCGGCAGGTAAGACCGGCCCACGCCGCTCGCCGGTTCCGTAATGTCCCGGAAAATTGCCACACTTCCGGAAGACGAAGAAGGTTGCCCGGTGTTCCGGCCGATCCGGCCGGGCCCTCCGGCTCGCATGCATCCGACGGGTCCGGGAACCCGGCGGAGACCGTACACCCCCACACGTCTGGAGAGGACCATGAGTCTGCTGCGCGTGGCCGGTCGTCCCCTGCTCGCCTCCATGTTCGTCGCCGGAGGGATGAACTCCGTACGCAACCCCGAGGGCGTCACTCCGCTGGCCGAGCCCGTCGTACGCCCGCTCACCCAACGCGTGGCGGTCCTGCCGGACCGGACCGAACAGGTGGTACGGCTGAGCGGTGGTGTCCAGGTGGCCGCCGGTGTCCTGCTGGGCCTGGGACGGCTGCCCCGGCTCTCCGCCCTGGCCCTGGCGGCCACGCTGGTGCCCACCACGGTGGCCGGGCACCGTTTCTGGGAGGCGGAGGATCCGGGCGAACGCGCCCAGCAGCGCATCCACTTCCTGAAGAACCTCTCCATGCTCGGCGGTCTGCTGATCGCCGCCGACGACACCGGTGGTGCGCCGTCGTGGCTGTGGAGGGGCCGGCACGGCGCCCGGGAGGTGCGGCGCGGGGCGGGGCTGGTGCGCCGCTCGGTGCGGGCCGCGGCGGTCCCGGCGGCGACGATCGGCGGGATCCGGGCGAAGCTGCCGGTCTGAGGCCGGCGCGCCCGCACGAGAGGATCGCGGCTGCACGCTCACGGGGCTGGACGGCTCACCGTCCAGCCCCGTGAGCGTGCAGCCGTTGTGAGCGTGCGGCCACGGGCATGTCTTCGCGGGCTCCCCGGACCGGATCCGGGGAGCCCGCGAAGTCATGTCCGCCCGTAGGGGCAGGGGAAGTCGGGAGAGTCAGGGCTTGAGGGTGTCCTTGCCCTTCTCCTTGGCCTGACGTGCGTCGCCCTTGGCCTTCTCGGTGCGGCCCTCGGCGGTCATCCGCTCGTTGCCCACAGCGCGGCCGGCCGTCTCCTTGGCCTTGCCCTTCATCTGTTCCTTCTTGCCCTTGGCCTTCTGGTCACCAGCCACTGTCACTCACTCCCAGCGGTCGAGATCGGTGTCACGACGCCGGGTGTCCGGAGCGCGGCACGGCAAACCTCACCCGCCCCCGCGCGCACGTGTCCGCCGGGCCGGGAGACGGGTGCGTGGCCGGGCCGTGGCCGGCGGCGGCGCTGGGTACCCGGTGCCGAGCATCCCGGAAGGAGCGTTGCCATGACGGAGTCCCTGACGGTCGACGCCCGCGAGCGCGGTCTCGCGGGCGACGGGGTCACCAATGACCAGCCCGCGTTCCAGCGTCTGGTGGACGCGCTCGGCGCGGCCTGTGCCGCCGACGGGCGCCCGCGCGTGCTGCGCGTGCCCGCCGGGCGTTACCTGATGCGCGACCGGCCCACGCTCTGGCGCAGCGGCGTCTCGCTGGTCGGCGAGGGCCGGGGCGCCACCTGCTTCGTGCTGTGCAACGCCGGTGACCGCGGCACGCCCGTGCCGCTGGCCTGGTTCACCGCCCGGCAGCACGGAGCCGGTCCGGACAACCACCTGGCGGACGTCACCTTCGCCCATTTCGAGATCGACGGCTCCGGGGTGACGACCGAGGAGTACGACCCGCTGGCCAAGGGGCTCGGGCTGCAGTACGTGCTGCGCGGACGCTTCAGCGACCTGTACGTCCACGACACGGCGGCCACGGGGTTCGGCTGCGACTTCCTCCAGGACACGGTCGTGGAGGGTGTGCTGGCCGAGCGGTGCGGACGGCAGGACAGCGGTGAGCAGATGGGCGGGGCCGGCATCGGGATCGGGATCGGCGGCTGGGGCCGGGTCGAGCGGCTGACGATCACCGCGTGCACCGCGGTCGGCAACGGCACCAACGGGATCTTCCTCGAACTGCAGAACGAGGAGTGGGAGCCTCCCGCGGGCATCCGCATCACCGCCTGCCACGCCGAGGACAACCGCTTCGGCATCTCCGACTGGGGGGCCGACGGGCTCCTCGTCACCTCCTCGACCATGCTCGGCAACCACCAGGCCGGGTTCGACGTGTCCTCCCAGGGCACCTCGGGCATCGGCGGCCGGGGCGGCATCGTCACGGGCTGTGTCATCGACGGCAACGTCCGCGACGGTGTGGCGGTGGGCAACACCCCGGGGCCGTACGCCTTCCGGGGCAACCGGATCAGCCGCAACGGACGGTACGGCTACTGGGAGCACAACCTCGCGGGCGGGGACGAGGAAGCGGCGGCGGACATCGTGCTGGAAGCCAACGACATCCGGGACAACGGCCTGGACGGCGTGCGTATCGGTGCCGCCGTGCGGGACTGCGCGATCCTCGGCAACCGGATCCGCGGCAACGGCCGGCGGTGCGCGGGGGCCGTGGGGAGCACCGGCAGCGGCGTGCGGTGCTCCGCGCTGTCGCTGACCGACAAGAACGCCGACTGGCCCGCCGACGGTCACCTGGGCAAGGAGGTCTCGGTGGGCGGGCGCGGCGCCCTGGTCACCCGCAACACCCGGACGGAACTGCACCTGGCGCCGCTGCGGCCCGGCGCGGGCACCGCCTGGCCGCAGGGCGTCCCCGGGGACGGTTCCCCCTACCGGCTGCCCGCCGCCCCCGCGGTGCGGGCCGGGCTCGCGGTCGACGCGGCCGTGCTCCGGCCGCGGATGGACGGCAACCGGATCGGGGACGACCAGCCGGTCAGGACGCAGACCCACGGCATGCGGATCACCGGTGACGGCAGCTGGACGGACGGCCGCGTCCTCGACAACGACCTGAGCGGCAACGCCCGCGCGGCCACCTCCTTCGACACCCGGCCCGCGGGCGGGGTGTGGCGGGAGGACGGCGCGTGACGACGCCGGCCGGCGAAAGCGGGCGTACGGCATGCGGTACCGGACGTACGGCGTGCGGTACCGGACGTACGGCGTGCGGTACCGGACGTACGGCGTGCGGTACCGCGCCGGGTGCCGGGCCTCACCCGCGGCCGGCGTCCTCGCAGGTGTCCCGTCCCCGCGTCCGTCCGGTTCGACCGTCCGGGTGAGCGGGCTCGTCGTCCGGGTGGGCGGAGTCGTCGTCCGGGTGCGGGCGGACGGGTCCGCCGGAGGGTCCCGGCGACCGGCGCGGGGGCCGTTCATGGTGGTCGCGGCGCCAGTCGAGGACCGCCACCGTCAGGGACGCGAGCATGGCCACGAGGGCGAAGCCCACCGTGAGGGAGACCGCGGCACGGTAGTCCCCGGCCGTGGCGGCGAGCACCGTGTAGAACAGGCCCGGCAGCGCGGCCGTGCCGACGGCGCCGCCCAGCCGCTGGCCGGTCTGGAGGGCGCCGCCCGCCGCGCCCGCCATCCGGACCGGCACGTCCCGCAGCGTCATCGTGACGTTCGGGGAGATGACGCAGCCGCTGCCCAGTCCGCCGACGAGCAGGGCGGGTGCGGCCAGCCAGGTGAGGGCCCCGGACGGTGCCCAGCGCAGTATCAGCGCGGTCGCGCCCAGCCCCGCCACCACCGCCACCAGTCCGCAGACGGTGAGCAGCCGGCCCAGCCGTTCCACCAGCCGGCCGGAGATCACCGCGGCGGCCGCCGAGCCGATCGCGAACGGCGTCACCGCGAGGCCCGAGCGCAGCGGCTCGTAGCCGAGGCCGTTCTGGAAGAACAGCGCGAACACCAGCCACACGCCGCTGAACCCCACGAAGTACAGCGCGCCCAGCGCCGTGCCCAGCCCGTAGCCGCGGGTGGCGGTGAGCAGCCTCGGGTCCAGGAGGGGCTGTCCGTCGCGTCCCGCCACCCTGCTCTCCCACCGGACGAAGCAGACGAGGAGGACCAGGCCCAGCAGGAACAGCCACCACAGCCTGCGCAGTCCGCCGCTCTCCGCGAACACCAGGGGCAGCATCAGGGCCAGCACGCCGACGCCCAGCAGGGCCACCCCGGGCAGGTCCAGCCGTTCCCTGCGGCCGGGCGCCACGCGGGGCAGCAGCCGCAGGCCCAGCAGGAGCGCGAGGGCGCCGACGGGGACGTTGACGTAGAAGATCCAGCGCCAGCCCTGCGTGCCGTGCGCCAGTGCGAGGATCAGGCCGCCGGTGATCGGTCCCACCGCGCTGGAGACGCCCACGACCGCGCCGAAGAGGCCGAAGGCGCGCCCGCGTTCGGCCCCGCGGAACATCTGCTGGATGAGCGCGGAGTTCTGCGGGGCCAGGCAGCCGGCGCAGGCACCCTGGGCGAGGCGTGCCACGACCAGCCAGGTGATGGTGGGCGCGGCGCCCGCTGCGGCGCTGCACGCGACGAAGGCGGCCAGGGCGCACAGGAAGATCCGGCGCCGGCCCATGGCGTCGCCCAGCCGCCCCGCGGGTACCAGGACGAGGGCGAACGCGAGGGCGTAGCCGGACACCACCCACTGCACGGAGGCCGCCGAGGCCCCCAGGTCGCGCTGCATCGACGGCAGTGCCACGGCCACGATCGTCACGTCGAGCAGGCTCATGAAACCGGTCGCCAGGGTGACCCACAGGGCCTTCCAGCGCCTGGGGTCGGGCGTGCCCGCCGGATCGCCGCGGCCACCGCCCGACCGCACTTGCCTGTTCACGAACGCTCCTCCCGGTCGCGGCTCGAGCGCGCACCGGCCCTCGTCGTCCAGCGCGCCCCAGGGGCGCGTTCCCCCGAGGCACGGAGCGGAACACCCTCACGGACACGATCGCCGCTTCCCGCCGCCGGGGCCACTCCAGCGCCCGTGGCCGACACGGCCGGACGGGCAGCGGCTGCCGGACGGCCGCGGAGGTGTTTTCCTCGTGGGGTGGGGGCAACTCGGCCCGCGCTCCGCCCGCCCCACGGAACGGGAGTTCCGGATGACCACCTCACCGCCCCGGCCGCCCCGCTCGCGGGGGCCGCGCATCGGCCTGCTGGGTTCCTACGGCGGCTACAACATCGGCGACGAAGCCATCCTCCAGTGCGTCCTCGGCTGTCTGCGGTCCCACCGGCCGCGGGCCCGCCTGATCGTCTTCAGCCGCGACGCCGAGCACACCCGGGCGCACCAGCCGGCGGCCGACGAGGTGGTGGACTGGGAAGGCGTGCCGCAGAAGCAGGTGACCGACGTGCTCGCCGGCCTGGACCTGCTGGTCCTCGGGGGCGGCGGCATCCTCTACGACGGCGAGGCGCGCCGCTATCTGAAGCTGGTCCGCGCGGCCCAGGTGCGGGGCGTGCGCACGTTCGCCTACGCGGTCGGCGCGGGCCCGCTGCGCGAGAGCGACGACCGGGAGGCCGTACGCACCGTGCTGGCGGACATGGACGAGGTGGTGGTGCGCGACCAGGAGTCCCGGCTGGTCCTGGAGGAGGTGGGCGTCGAACGGGACCTGGTGGTCACCGCCGATCCGGCGCTGCTGCTGCCGCCGGAGCCGTTCACCGCCGAGATGATGCGGCAGGAGGGGGTGCCGGCGAACGCGCGGCTGGTCGGGATGTCGGTGCGCGAGCCGGGCAGGGCGGCGGAGAAGCTGGACGAGGGCGACTACCACGCGCTGCTCGCGGACGTCGCCGACTTCCTGGTGCGCCGTCTGGACGCACATGTGGTGTTCATGCCGATGGAGCGCCACGACGTCCGGCACGCGCACGCCGTGCTCTCCCGGATGACCGCCCCCGACCGGGGACGGATCCTGCACAGCGCGTACACGCCGGGGCAGGTGCTGGGCCTGATGAGCCATCTGGACCTGGTGGTCGGCATGCGCCTGCACTTCCTGATCTTCGCGGCGGTCTCGGGGCTGCCCGTGCTGCCGCTGCCGTACGCCGGGAAGGTGTTCGACTTCGCGCGCCGGCTGGGCGCCCCGGCGCTGGTCGGTGTGGCGCGCGAGCAGGTCGGGCTGCTGCTGGCGGAGGTGGACCGGCTGTGGGACGAGTTCCCGCAGCGCCGGGTGGACCTCACCGCCCGGGTCCGGGAGCTGCGGGAACTCGCCTCCGAGACCTGCGCCCGCTGCGGGGCCCTGCTCGACGCCATGGACCGCGACGCCCAGGGCCGGGGCGGCTCGGATGACCTGAACCGGGGCCCCGCGGGCGGGGAGGACTCCGACCGGACGGACCGGCGCCACACGGGCGCGGGCGGCATGGACCCGCTGGAGCCGGGCGGCATGGGCCGGGAGGGCGCGGGGCCGGCGGATCCGGCGGGTCCGCTCGCCGGCCCCGGGGCGCCGGGGCCGCACGGCCTGCGTCTGCTCGGTGCGGGACCCGGGGACGGCACGGTACCCAGCCACGGTGCCGGTCAGGAGGCGTGATGCCCGTCCTGCACCGGCCCGAGGAGCCGCGCACCGTCACCGTCCCCGCCCGCCCGGCGCTGCACGCGGGACGCACGGACGTGCTCGTGGTGGGCGGCGGGCCCGCGGGCACGGCGGCGGCGTACGCGGCGGCCGACGCGGGCGCCGGCGTGATCCTCGTGGAGCGCTACGCCTTCCTCGGCGGCAACGCCACCGTCGCCCTGGTGATGCCGCTGATGTCCTTCCACAACGAGCACCGGCAGGCGGTGTTCGCCGAGGACGGCGCCGGGGACCGGCTGCTGCCCACCGACCACGGGGAGGGCGAGCCGGTGGTCGCCGGGTTCCTGTGGCGTCTGCTGAACCGGCTCACCGCGTGCGGGGGCTGTGTGCCGCCGTCCCTGGAGACCGGCTACACCGTCCCGTTCGACCCGGAACTGTTCAAGCTGGTCCTGCTCGACCTGCTGGACGAGGCCGGGGTGCGGATGCTGTTCCACTCCTTCGCGTCGGCCGCGCTGCCGCTCGAGGACGGCTGGCGGGTGGTGTTCGAGACCAAGTCGGGGCCGGTGGTGATCGACGCGGACGTGGTCGTGGACGGCACGGGCGACGGTGACGTGGCCGCCTCCTGCGGGGCGCCGTTCGAGGTGGGGCGCCAGGAGGACGGGCGGGTCCAGCCGATGACCCTGATGTTCCGCGTCGCGGACTTCGCGCGGCCCCGGTTCGCCGAGTACGTCCGGGCCCACCCCGACCAGTGGCGGGGCGTGCACGGACTGTGGGACCTCGTCCGCGAGGCCACCGAGGCGGGCGAGCTGCGCCTGCCGCGCGAGGACATGCTGTTCTTCGGCACCCCGCACCCGCACGAACTCTCCGTCAACAGCACACGGGTCACCGGCGCCCTGGGCATCGACGTGTGGGACCTGAGCCGTGCCGAGTGGACGGCCCGGCGGCAGATGGCCGAGATCGACCGGTTCCTGCGCTCGCGGGTGCCGGGGTTCGAGGAGTCGTACGCCGTGCAGAGCGGAACCCAGATCGGGGTGCGCGAGACCCGCCGCGTCCTCGGGGACTACCGGCTGACCGGCTACGACATCCTGGACGCCCGCGCCTTCCCGGACGTGGTCGCGCACGGCGCCTACCCCATCGACATCCACAACCCGGAGGGCAGCGGCACCGTCATCCGGCGCGTGCCCCGGGGGCGCTTCTACGACATCCCGCTGCGCTGTCTGCTGCCCGCCGGGACGGAGCGGCTGCTCGTGGCCGGGCGCTGCATCTCCGGCTCGCACGTCGCGCACTCGTCGTACCGGGTGATGCCCATCGCCATGGCCACCGGACAGGTCGCCGGGGTCTGCGCCGCGCTGGCCACCCGGCTGGGGCGGACCCCGCGGGAGGTGCCCTACGCTCTGGTCCAGCAGGAGCTGGGCCGCCAGGGCGCCCGGCTGCGGACGGCCGCCCCCGGAACCCTCCCGACGGGTGAAACCAGCCGGGCGGAGAAATAATGTGTGTGAGGCTTCGGAAGCCGGGTACACGCTGCGAAGCCCGCCCCTGCGTAACGGGGCGGTCACGTCCGGCAGAGAAAAACAGGCTGAGAGGGAGGGCCGCACGATGGCGGTGACCACGGAGGCGAAGGCTACGGGTGCTCGGACGGAGCTGCCGGAGGTGCCCGATCCTTCCCAGGTCGCACCGACCGACGCGCGCGCCCTGTCGCGGGTGTTCTTCGACCGGCTCGCCCACCTGGAAGAGGGCACGCACGAATACCAGTACGCCCGCAACACGCTGATCGAGATGAACATGTCCCTCGTGCGGTACGCGGCGGGCCGCTTCCGCAGCCGGGGTCCGCAGGAGATGGAGGACATCGTCCAGGTCGGCATGATCGGCCTGATCAAGGCGATCGACCGGTTCGAGCTGTCCCGCGAGGTGGAGTTCACCTCCTTCGCGGTGCCCTACATCGTCGGCGAGATCAAGCGTTTCTTCCGCGACACGACCTGGGCGGTGCACGTGCCGCGCCGGCTCCAGGAGGCCCGGGTCGAGCTGGCCAAGGCCACGGAGGAGCTGAGCAGCCGCCTCGGGCGCAAGCCCACCACCAAGGAGCTGGCGGAGCTGATGAACCTGCCCGAGCAGGAGGTAATCGACGCCCGCGTCGCCTCCAACGGGTACACCTCCGCGTCCCTGGACGCCGCCGTCAGCGGCAGCGAGGACGGCGAGAGCGTCCTGGCCGACTTCATCGGCGCCGAGGACATGAGCATGGAACTGGTGGAGGACCTGCACAGTCTCGCTCCGCTGCTGGCGGAGCTGGACGAGCGGGACCGGCAGATCATCCACATGCGGTTCGTCGAGGAACTCACCCAGGCGCAGATCGGCGAGCGGCTCGGGATCTCCCAGATGCACGTGTCCCGTCTGCTCAACCGGCTGCTGGGCCGGCTGCGGCAGGGACTGCTGACGGTGCGCTGACGCGGCGCGGCGCCGCTGCGAACGGGTGCGAGCGGGCAGAGCGGACAGATCACAGGGGCCGGGTGCCACCTCCCTCCGGGAGGGTGGCACCCGGCCCCTCGCGTCGCGGCGGCGGACCGGTCAGCGGGTCACCGTGTGCCGCTCGTCGGGCACGCAGTGGGTCATGGTCAGGCCCTCCACGTCGCGCGGCGGGTTCTTGCCCAGGGTGGCGAGCCGTTTGCGGTCCTCGTCGGTGAGGTCCTGGCCCGCCAGCGGCTCCAGCCCTGCCACGTCCTCGGCCGAGATGCCGAGACCCTCACCGATCTTCAGCCCCAGGTCGTTCTCCACCAGCAGGAAGTGCCACACCATGCGCTCCTGCACCGGGCGGTCGCACCGGGACAGCTGACCGACGAGGTTCTTCACGAGGTCGTCGCGCTCCCACTGCTCCATGAGCAGGTAACGCTGGCCGGCCTGGAGGTAGTCGTTGGCGCGCGGGATGCGCGCCCGGGTCAGCCGGCCGCGGATCTCGGGCCCCTGCTCCTCGTGCGCCGGGTACGTGCCCTCCCGCAGGCCTCCGGTGATGGACGGCTCGTAGTTGACGATCGGGTTCGCCCCGCCGCCGTCGATGTGGTACGTCATCTGCCCGTCGCGCTGGTTGGTGCGCACCTGGGCGTGCTTCGGCTGGTTGACCGGCAGCTGGAGGTAGTTGGGGCCGACCCGGTAGCGCTGGGTGTCGCTGTAGGAGAAGGTGCGGCCGACCAGCATCTTGTCGTCGGAGAAGTCCAGGCCGTCGACGAGGACGCCGGTGCCGAAGGAGATCTGCTCGTTCTCGGCGAAGAAGTCCTGCGGCATCCGGTCGAGCACCATCCGGCCCACGGCCCGGGGCGGGAAGTCCTGCTCGGGCCAGGTCTTGGTGTCGTCCAGCGGGTCGAAGTCCAGCTCGGGGTGGTCGTGGTCGTCCATCATCTGCACGAGCAGCTCCCACTCGGGGTACTCGCCGCGTCCGATCGCCTCGTACAGGTCCTTGGTCGCGTGGCCGAGGGAGTGCGCCTGGACGTCGGCCGCGTCCTCCTCGGTCATGCTGCGCACGCCCTGCTTGGGCATCCAGTGGTACTTCACCAGGACCGTGCGGCCCTCGTCGTTGACCCACTTGTAGGTGTTGACGCCGAAGCCCTGCATGTGGCGGTAGTCGGCGGGGATCCCGCGCGGGCTGAAGAGGTTGACCAGCATGTGCATGGACTCGGGCGTCTGCGACATGAAGTCGAAGATCCGCCGGGGCTGCTGCTCGAAGGTCACCGGGTCGGGCTTGAGGGCGTGGATGACGTCGGGGAACTTGATGGCGTCCCGGATGAAGAAGACGCCGAGGTTGTTGCCGACGAGGTCCCAGTTGCCGTCCTCGGTGTAGAACTTCACCGCGAAGCCGCGCGGGTCGCGGGCGGCCTCGGAGGAGTCCCGGCCGCCGATGACCGTGGAGAAGCGCACGGCGACGTCGGTGCGCTTGCCGCGTTCCTGGAAGAGCGCGGCCCGCGTGAAACGGCCGATCGGCTCGTCGCCCCAGGCGCCGTACGCCTCGAAGTAGCCGTAGGCGGTGACGCCGCGGGCGTGCACGACCCGCTCCGGGATGCGCTCGCGGTCGAAGTGGCTGATCTTCTCCAGGAACTGGTAGTTCTCCAGCGTGGCCGGGCCGCGGGCGCCGACGGTCCGCTGGTTCTGGTTGTCGTAGACGGGATGGCCCTACCGGTTGGTGAGGACCTTCCGGTCGTCGCCCGGGGCGGGCCCCTTGCTGGATGCGTCCGTCATGCCCGTGGACTCCTTCGACGTCGACTCGAGACCGCGTCGCGGAGCGGACCGGGCTAGGAAGACCCGTCCGGCACTGCGGGCGGCGGCCCGGACACGCACCGACGGATACCCGGCTTGCCCGCATCCACGCGGCTAAGCCCACTTTCGCACCGTTGTGCCTGCCGCACGGCCGGTGTTAGCCCGTTCGCCGCGCCGCCCGCCCGGCCCGTCGCCCCACCGGGGCACGGCGCCCCGTCCGCGTGGGCCCGGCCGCCCGGGTCAGCCGTCCGCGGGGCCCGGCGCGCCGCGGCCGGCCGGGCTGGCGGCATCTCCGGACGGGGACTCGCCGGCCAGGGTCTGCTGTGCGTGCGGGACGACCCGGATCAGCCGCAGGACACCCCAGACGATGAGCCCGGCGCCCGCCAGTTCGGGCAGGAGCCACACTCCCGTGCGGATGTGCTCGCCGAACAGGGTGACGCCCAGCAGCAGGCTCACCGTCGCGTCGCCGATGGTCAGCGCGGGCTGGGAGGCCGCCAGCGAACCGGCCTGCAGCGCGTTCTCCAGGAGCAGGAGCGAACTGACCCCGACGACGGCGAACCCGTAGGTCTGCCAGGTGGCGAGGAACGCGGCGAAGCCGTCGGCTTCCAGGATGCCGCTGGCCGACTTCAGCATGGCGGCCGTGAGCGCGTTGCCGACGGCCGCGGCGGCGGCCAGGACGGCGGCCCGCAGCAGCGGGGAGCGCCGGGCGCGGGCCAGTACGACCGCGCCCGCCATCGCGCCCAGGCAGGCGATCAGCGCGGGAACCCAGCGCACCATGGGGGCCTGGTCGTGCGAGCCGGAGGGCGCGGCCGAGACCAGGACGAGCGCCAGCCCGCCGACCACCGCCGCCACCGCCCACCAGCCCGCGGCGGGCAGGCCGCGGCGCATGAGGGAGCCGGCGATGAGCAGGGCGAAGGGCAGCTCCATGATGAACAGCGGCTGCACCAGCGCCATCGGCCCGTTGACCAGGGCGAGCGCCTGGAACATGGCGGAGGCGATCACCCCGCAGATGCCGGCCAGCCACACCGGCCGCCGGGCCAGGGCGAGGAGCAGCCGCAGGCCGCCGCCGGTGGGCACGGTGGAGGCGGCCTTCCGCTGGAAGGCGGTGCCCACGGCGTTGCTCGCGGCGCCCATGACGGCGAAGAACACGGCCAGCCCGATCACAGGTCCACCATGCCCGACGGACGGCCTCCCGTCCTGCCGCGGCGCCTACGACCACCCATCAACGCACCTTGGCCTTCCCATAAGCCGCCCTTATGACCTCATAGACCGGACCCGTGTACTCACTTAGGCTTGCCTTAGCTTAGGGTTGCCGTCGAGTCGTCGTTTCACCGCTCGAAGGGAACCTGATCATGCCGCGCCCCCTGCGGGTAGCCATCGTCGGTGCCGGCCCCGCCGGTATCTACGCCGCCGACGCCCTGCTCAAGTCCGGCGTGGCCGCCGAGCCTGGCGTGTCCATCGACCTCTTCGAACGGATGCCGGCGCCGTTCGGCCTGATCCGTTACGGCGTCGCCCCCGACCACCCCCGGATCAAGGGCATCGTCACGGCGCTCCACCAGGTGCTGGACAAGCCGCAGATCCGTCTGTTCGGCAACGTCGACTACCCCGGCGACATCAGCCTGGACGACCTGCGCGCCTTCTACGACGCGGTGATCTTCTCCACCGGCGCCACCGCCGACCGGGCGCTGTCCATACCCGGCATCGACCTGGACGGCTCCTACGGCGCCGCCGACTTCGTCTCCTGGTACGACGGCCACCCGGACGTGCCGCGCACCTGGCCCCTGGAGGCGGAGAAGGTCGCCGTCCTCGGTGTCGGCAATGTCGCCCTCGACGTGGCCCGGATCCTCGCCAAGACCGCCGACGAGCTGCTGCCGACGGAGATCCCGCCGAACGTGTACGACGGCCTGAAGGCCAACAAGGCGCTGGAGATCCACGTGTTCGGCCGGCGCGGCCCGGCGCAGGCGAAGTTCAGCCCGATGGAGCTGCGCGAGCTGGACCACTCCCCCAACATCGAGGTCATCGTCGACCCCGAGGACATCGACTACGACGAGGGCTCCATCGCCACCCGGCGCGGCAACAAGCAGGCCGACATGGTCGCCAAGACGCTGGAGAACTGGGCCATCCGCGACGTCGGCGACCGTCCGCACAAGCTGTTCCTGCACTTCTTCGAGTCCCCGGCGGAGATCCTCGGTGAGGACGGCAGGGTGACCGGGCTGCGCACCGAGCGCACCGAACTCGACGGCACCGGCAACGTCAAGGGCACGGGCGCCTTCAAGGACTGGGACGTCACGGCCGTCTACCGTGCGGTGGGCTACCTCTCCGACCGGCTGCCGAAGCTGCCCTGGGACGACGATTCGGGCACCGTCCCGGACGAGGGCGGCCGGATCATCGGCGAGACCGGCGAGCACGTGCAGTCGGCGTACGTGACCGGCTGGATCCGGCGCGGCCCGGTGGGTCTGATCGGCCACACCAAGGGCGACGCCAACGAGACGGTCGCCAACCTGCTGGACGACTACGCGGCCGGCCGGCTGCACACCCCCGCCTCGCCCCAGCCGGAGGCCGTGGACGCCTTCCTCGCCGAGCACGACGTCCGCTTCACCACCTGGGAGGGCTGGTACCGCCTCGACGCCGCGGAGAAGGCCCTGGGCGAACCGCAGGGCCGGGAGCGCGTGAAGATCGTCGAGCGGGAGGACATGCTGAAGGCGAGCGGCGCCTAGGACGCTTCCCCGGGCCGCGACGACGGCGGGAAGCGCCCCCGGCGCCCGCTGCCCGGACACGGACACGGACACGGACACGAACGAGCCGTGCCACCCTTCGCGGTGGCACGGCTCGTTCGTCAGGCGCGCCCCGGGAGGCCGGGGCGCACCGCTCCGCGCTGGGGAGCGGTCACTTGTTCGCGCACGCGTTCCCGGCTGCGGGGTTGAGCAGACCGATCACGTTGATCGAGTTGCCGCACACGTTCAGGTCGAGGTCGATGGGGACCTGGATGACATTGCCGGAGAGCACACCGGGGCTGTTGGCCGCGACGCCTTCCGCGCCGGCGTCGGCAGCGGCGGTGCCCGCGCACGTCATCAGGGCCGCGCCCGCCAGGACCGCGGCGGCCGTCATTCGGATCCTCATGGAGAACTCCTGTCGTTCGAAGTGGTACGTGCCTCCACAGTGAGGGCGTCCGGCGGCCCGGGGCAGGAGGCGGCGGCCGAACGGAGTAGCCACGTCAGCCTCCCCGGGTGCGGGTTGGGCCGAACGAGGCGGAGAAGCGGGCGCCCGCACCGCCCCGGCGCCGCACTCCTGGCACCGGCGCCCACCGCTTTCGCCCCGCCGCGTCAACGTCGCGCCCCCGCCCGCCGCCGGCGCCGCGGCTGTCCGGCGCGGGACGGGCAGCGCGGGGAGGCGGCCGCGCGCGGGGGGGCTGACCTCCGGTGGAGCCGTTCGCGGGGGGCCGGGCGGCGCCGGGCGGGACGTGGGCGCCGCACCGGTCGCGGGCCCCGCCGCACCGATCATGATCCGCAGCGGTGATACTGGGGAGCGAACGCCGTCCCCGCCCGCAGATTGGCCCATGTCGAACTCTTCCGCCTCCCGCCCCGCGGCGCCGGCCACCGTCTGGTGCGCCCGCGGCCGCCACCCCGGCCCTGCCGCCGCGGACACCGTGCGGCGCCACCTGGAGAAGCTCACGGCCGACGGCGTCCTGCACAGCCACGCCGAACCGGACGACGTCGACCGGTCGCGCGAGCACGTCTTCGAGGCCCGCTGGCTCGCCCCCGGCGAGGTGACCGTGCGGGCCCGCCTGGCGCTGTCGCCCCTGCGCGGCGCCCCCGAGGAACAGCAGTGGGTGCTGGTGGCGGAGGCGGAGCAGCCGTGGGACCCGCGGTGGCCCTCGCCCGTCACCATGTTCTGGCCGCAGGAGCGCGGCGCGGACGGCTGGGCCCACGAGGCCGTCACCGGGCTGCGGCTGGGGGACGTCAACCCGCTGCCCGAGGACGACAAGGAACTCCGGCGCGTCCTGCGGCACGCGGTGCGCGACACGTGGTGCGTCCACCTGGTCGTGCACGAGGCCATGACGCCCGACGAGCGCGGCCGGTCGGCGCTGGTGCGGCTGCTGCCCGACGGGCTGCGGCACCGGGTGGTGGAACACCGCGCCGCCCCGCAGCGGCTGCGGGCCGTCAACTGGGTGCTGGACGACTACGGGTCCCGGGTCCCCCGCGGTGGCGCCGTCGTCCTGCCCGGGGCTCCGGCGGCCCCCGGCTACGACGCGGAGCGGTTCTCCGTGCGCAGCGTCTTCCTCGACGGCAACGAACCCGTGGAGGTCCTCGACGCCGTCCGGCGTTTCGACGCGCTGCCCAGGCCGCTGCCGGAGGGCGGTGACCAGGCGCTCACCGCGTTGCGGGAGCAGTGGCACCTGATGACCCTCGAGGAGCAGCTCGTCCACGCCCGCGAGCTGGTCGCCATGTACGCCGAGGCCCTCGACGCGATGACGAAGTCCCGGGACCTGTACCGCGACGCGGCCGAGCGGGCCAACGAGGCCCTCGCCGTCTACCGCGAGTCGGCCGGCGAGAACGCCCCGCCGGGCCGCCGACCGTCCGGCCCCTCCGGCCGCTCACCGTTCCAGCACCTGGCGCGTGGCCTCGAACGGCTGAAGGGATCCGCCCTGTCCCGGCGCGCGGACGCCGCCACGCAGACCACGCCTCCCGGGTCGACACCCCTCGCGGCCCCGACCGGACAGGGCGCCGCCGCCGCACCGGACGCGGCCCCCGCCCGGGACGGGGACGCCCCGCCGCCCGACGGGACCGGCGAGGGCCCGAGCCAGGACTGACTCCGCGCTGCGGGTCCCGGCGACCCCGGCGCCTCACCTCCGCTCCCCCGCCCGGTCAACCGCCGAACACCACCCCGACCCAGAACGGGGACGTCCCGCCGCCCGACCGGACCGGGGAGGACCCGAGCCGGAACTCCCTCCGCGCTGCGGGTCCCGGCGGTCCCCGCGCCTCACCTCCGCACCTCCACCCGATCACCCGCCGAACACCACCCCGACCCAGAACGGGAGCGTCCCGCCGCCCGACCGGACCGGGGAGGACCCGAGCCGGAACTGCCTCCGCGCTGCGGGTCCCGGCGGCCCCGGCGCCGTACCTCCGCACCCACCCCCGACCGATCGCCCCAGCCCCCCGCTCTGGCGGCACGCACGTACGGGCGGGTCCGGGCGGCAACCGCGGCCCGGCCGGGGACGCTCCGGCGCCCCGGGACGGCCGGGGTGGACCGGCGTCGGACGGTGCGGTCCGGCGTCGCTGCCGCGTCGTCCGGCGTGCCGGAACGTGTGAGGTGCCGCAGTCTGGATACGCGGTCCGCACGGCACCGGCGCCCTCGGCCCACCCCCTCGGCACCGTGTGCCCGCCGGCGTGTGCCCACCGGCACCGCGCCCCGTCCGCAGCGGGCGCTCCCGCGCCCCTTCGTGCCCCGCCCGTCCGGGAGGTCATCCAGGTCATGGAAAGCGGCCACCACACCGGCCACCGTTCCGGAACGACGCTCCGGGTCAACGGCAAGCCCCACACCCTCGAACTGGACCACCGCCGGGTCCTGCTGGACGTCCTGCGCGAGGATCTCGATCTCACCGGCGCCAAGAAGGGCTGCGACCACGGCCAGTGCGGTGCGTGCACGGTCCTGGTCGACGGGCGCCGCGCGAACAGCTGCCTGCTGCTCGCCGTCGCCCTGGACGGCTGCGAGGTGACGACCGTCGAAGGTCTGGCCGGCGACGGCGAGGAACTGCACCCGCTGCAACGGGCCTTCCTGGACCGGGACGCCTTCCAGTGCGGGTACTGCACGCCGGGGCAGCTCTGCTCCGCCGTCGGCGCCCTGGCCGAGGCGGCGGCCGGTCACCCCTCCCACGTCACCGACCCCGCCGTGCCCTCCGGCCGTCCCGTGCCGCTGGACGCCGAGGAGATCCGGGAGCGGATGAGCGGCAACCTGTGCCGCTGCGGCGCCTATCCGCGCATCGTCGAGGCCGTGGAGGACATCGTCCCGTGAAACCCTTCGGCTACCTGCGGGCGGGCAGCGCGGACGAGGCGGCGGAGGCGTTCGCCGCCCACCCCGGCGCCCGCTACCTCGGCGGCGGCACCAACCTGGTCGACCTGATGAAGCTGGGCGTGGAACGGCCGGACTTCCTCGTCGACGTCTCCCGGCTGCCGCTGGACTCGGTGGAGGAACTGCCCGACGGCTCGCTGCGGGTGGGCGCCACCGTCCGCAACAGCGACCTGGCGGCCCATCCCCTGGTCCGCGACCGGTACCCGGCACTGTCCCAGGCGCTGCTCGCGGGCGCCTCCGGTCAGCTGCGCAACACGGCGACGACCGGCGGCAACCTGTTGCAGCGCACCCGCTGCCCGTACTTCCAGGACCTGTCCAAGCCGTGCAACAAGCGGCGGCCGGGCAGCGGCTGCGGCGCCCTGGAGAGCGAGCACCGCGACCACGCGGTGCTGGGCTACTCCGAGCGGTGCATCGCCACCAACCCGTCGGACATGGCCGTGGCGCTGGCCGCCCTGGACGCACGGGTGGAGCTGTACGGGCGGGAGGGCGCCCGCAGTCTCCCGGTCTCGGAGTTCCACCGGCTGCCCGGGGACCACCCGGAGCGGGACACCGAGATCCGTCCCGGCGAACTGATCACCGCAGTGGTGCTCCCGGCGGCGACCGCGCATCTGCCGTCGGCCTACCGCAAGGCACGCGACCGGGCGTCGTACGCGTTCGCGCTGGCGTCGGTCGCGGTGGTGCTGCGGGTGGCGGAGGGCACCGTGACGCAGGCGGGCATCGCCTTCGGCGCGCTGGCCCACCGCCCCTGGCGGGCGCGCCGCACCGAGGAGGCGCTGGTGGGCGGCCCGGCCACCGCGGCGGCGTTCGCGGACGCGGTCGACCTGGAACTGGCCGCGGCCAGGCCGCTGCGGGACAACGCCTACAAGGTGCCCCTCGCCCGCAACCTCGCCGTGGACATCCTCACCCGGCTCGCCGCGCCCGCCACGGTCTGAGCGGCCCCGGGCCACCCGCCACGGCCGGAGAACCCGGACCGCCCGCCACGGCCGGTCGGACCCCGCCGGCCCCCCCGCCACGGCGGAGCCGAGGTCTCCGCCCCCGCCCCGGCGGGTCCGGGGTCTCCGGCCGTCCGCCACAGCCGGTCCGGGGCCGCCGCCCCCGCCACGGCCGGGCCCACCGGGCCCGGCTCCCGCACCGCACCTGTCAGTCCCGACCGTCATGTCACAGGAGGACTCCATGGCCGGCACCGGTACCGCGCTGGGCGCTCCCGTCGAGCGCCGCGAAGGGCGCCTGAAGGTCACCGGCGGTGCCCGCTACGCCGCCGAGCACCCGCTGCCGGGACGGGTCCACGGCTGGCCCGTGCCCGCGGCCGTCGCCCGGGGCCGGGTCACGGCGGTCGACGCCACGGCCGCGCTGGCCCTGCCCGGCGTCCTGGCCGTGCTCACCCCCGAGAACGCACCCCGCCTCGCCGAGCCGGAGGACGCGGCGCTCGCCGTGCTGCAGGGACCCGGTGTGCCGCACCGGGGCTGGATCGTCGCCCTCGCCGTGGCGGAGTCGCCGGAGGCGGCGCGGGCCGCCGCGCGGGCGGTCCGCGTCACGTACGAGCGGGAGGACCACGACGTCACCCTGACGGTGAACCACCCGGGGATCTACGAACCGAAGACCGCGAACGGCGGCTTCCCCGGCCGCCGTGAACACGGCCATCCGGAGAGCGCCTTCGCCTCCTCGCCCGTACGGGTCGACGTCACCTACCGGGTGCCGCCGCTGCACAACCATCCGATGGAGCCGCACACCAGCACGGCTCACTGGGACGGCGACCGGCTGATCGTGCACACGTCGAGCCAGGGCAGCACCGCCGTACGCGACACACTCGCCCAGATGTTCGAGGTGTCCGAGGACCGGATCACCGTCGTCGCCGACCACGTGGGCGGCGGCTTCGGGTCCAAGGGCACCGCGCGCCCCGACGTGGTGCTCGCCGTGATGGCCGCCCGGGTGACCGGACGGCCCGTCACCGTGGCGCTGCCACGGCGGCTCCTGCCCTCGGTCGTCGGGCACCGGGCGCCCACCCTGAACCGGCTCCGCCTGGGCGCGGAGCGCGACGGCCGCCTGACCTCCCTCACCCACGTCGCCACCACCCACACCTCGCGCGTCAAGGAGTTCGTGGAGCAGGCGGCGGTCCCCGCCCGCGTCATGTACGCCGCGCCGCAGAGTCTCACCACGCACCGCGTGGTTCCCCTGGACGTGCCCTCCCCGTCCTGGATGCGCGCGCCCGGCGAGGCGCCCGGCATGTACGCCCTGGAGTCGGCCCTGGACGAACTGGCCACCGAGCTGGGCATGGACCCGGTGGAGCTGCGGGTGCGCAACGAGCCGGACCGGGAGCCGGACAGCGGCAAGCCCTTCAGCAGCAGGCACCTCGTGGAGTGTCTGCGCGAGGGCGCCCGCCGGTTCGACTGGGCGCGGCGCGATCCGCGGCCCGGGTCACGTCGCGAGGGCCCCCTGCTGGTCGGCACGGGCGTCGCCGCCGCCACCTACCCGGTGTACGTGCAGCCGTCCGCCGCGCAGGCGCGGGCGCTGCCCGACGGCACGTTCGTGGTCGGGATCAACGCCACCGACATCGGCACCGGGGCCCGTACGGTCCTGGCGCAGGTGGCGGCGGACGCGCTCGGCGTGCCGCTGGAGTCGGTGCGCACCGAGGTGGGCGACAGCGACCTGCCGCCGGCGTCACTGGCCGGTGGCTCCTCGGGGACCGCGTCGTGGGGGTGGGCCGTGCACGAGGCGTGCACCCGGCTGGCGGCGCGCCTGGCCGACCACGCCGGGCCCCCGCCCGGATCGGGGCTCAGCGCCCGGGCGGACACCACCGGGCAGGCCGACGCGGAGAGTTCCTACGCGCGCCACGCGTTCGGGGCGCACTTCGCGGAGGTCACCGTCGACACGGTGACGGGCGAGGTCCGGGTGCGCCGGATGCTCGGCGTCTTCGCCGCGGGGCGGATCCTCAACGCCCGCACCGCGCGCTCCCAGTTCATCGGCGGCAT
Source organism: Streptomyces sp. NPDC006743 (assembly GCF_040703815.1). Taxonomy (NCBI): domain Bacteria; kingdom Bacillati; phylum Actinomycetota; class Actinomycetes; order Kitasatosporales; family Streptomycetaceae; genus Streptomyces; species Streptomyces sp. NPDC006743. The sequence goes on from NZ_JBEYJA010000069.1 coordinate 31,038, forward strand.
GACCATGGGGCTCGGCATGGCGCTGACCGAGGGCAGCACCATGGATCCCGTGTTCGGTGACTTCGTCGAGTCCGACCTGGCGTCGTACCACGTGCCGACGCACGCCGACGTCCCGCGCGTGGAGGCGCACTGGATCGACGAGAGCGACACCCGGCTCAACCCGATGGGGAGCAAGGGGATCGGTGAGATCGGCATCGTGGGCAGCGCCGCCGCCGTCGGCAACGCCGTCCACCACGCGACGGGGGTCCGCTTCCGGGAACTGCCGCTGACCCCGGACAAATCGCCCTTGAACGATCGAATCGGTGGGCCGGGCCTTGCCCGTCCGGCCCACCGGGAAGGAACGCCTGTGGACGAATCTACGTCTC
>NZ_JBEYJA010000070.1:0-30324 GCF_040703815.1 Streptomyces sp. NPDC006743
AGCCGGTGGCCGTTCGTCTATGCGGGCTTCATCTCGATGCCGGAGCAAACCCCCGGATCAGGTCGAACCCGTACACCACTTCCCTGGACGCAACCGCACCCTCACTCCCCGTCAGGGAGTCGTCCAGGCCGGACGGAACTGAACGGACGACGGGACGGCCCACGAAACCCGTCACCTAAAGGCCCACGCCGTGAAGGACTCCCGCCCGGTGCCGATCCCTCCCCACTTCGTGCGTATGCTTCGGCAGCACCATGCAACGCACGGCACGGCACTTGACGGCCGACTCTCCCGTACCAGCTGCCGCGGAGGCCTCTCCTCCAAGAGACCGGCTACGGGGAGCTCTGGGCCAGGGCCTGGGAGAACGTCCTGACCGAGGCTGAGACGGGATCTCTACTCGCCCGCCGCCCATATGATCTACGTCACGCTGGCGTCTCCTTCTGGCTCAGCTCGGGCGTGGACGCGATGGAGTGCGCCCGCCACGCCGGCCACAGCATCGCGCTACTGCACAGGGTGTACGCCAAGGTCTTGGACCAGACCCGCGAGCGGGCGAACAGCCGGATCGATGCGGCACTGCGCGAGTGGAACGAGCCCGAGTGATCGGGCTTCCCCCGGGGGACGCCTGGGGGACACGCCCTGATCAGAGGTGGGATTCAGTCGGTACGGGGGGAGACAGCCCGCCCGAGTCCCACCCTGAATCGAACGGGGGGCGACAACGAAAACCCCCTCCGACCTGCCGTAAAGGCTAGTCGGAGGGGGTCTTCCCCAGTGTGGCGGCGCCAGGATTCGAACCTGGGAAGGCTGAGCCGGCAGATTTACAGTCTGCTCCCTTTGGCCGCTCGGGCACACCGCCGGGGTTTGCTGCCGTTCGAACTGCCTTTCGGCTGTGCTCTCCGGCAACGACGTAAACAATACCCGATCCGCAGGGGTGCTTCGCCACCCGATTGATCGGCGTCGCCGGGGCGGGAGGTGACTAGGCTGGGGCGGATGCGGACCCGGACCCCACGGCCGGGCGCGGCGGCTGCCCCCACACCCGCCGGCACGCACGTGCAACGCACTCCGACACATCCCGACACACCCCGATACAAGGAGCCACAGGACATGGCCGACTCCAGTTTCGACATCGTCTCGAAGGTCGAGCGGCAGGAGGTCGACAACGCCCTCAACCAGGCCGCCAAGGAGATCTCGCAGCGCTACGACTTCAAAGGCGTGGGTGCTTCGATCTCGTGGTCCGGCGAGAAGATCCTCATGGAGGCCGACTCCGAGGAGCGGGTGAAGGCGGTCCTCGACGTCTTCCAGTCCAAGCTGATCAAGCGCGGCATCTCGCTGAAGGCCCTGGACGCGGGCGAGCCGCAGCTGTCCGGCAAGGAGTACAAGCTCTTCGCCTCCATCCAGGAGGGCATCTCCCAGGAGAACGCCAAGAAGGTGGCCAAGCTCATCCGCGACGAGGGCCCCAAGGGCGTCAAGGCCCAGGTCCAGGGCGACGAGCTGCGGGTCAGCTCCAAGAGCCGGGACGACCTGCAGGCCGTGATCGCGCTGCTGAAGGGCCAGGACTTCGACTTCGCGCTGCAGTTCGTCAACTACCGGTAGGACCGGCATGCCGAGAGGGTGGGCGCCCGGGCGGCGCCCACCCTCTCGCGCTTCCGCGCCCGTGTGCGCCGCCCCCGTGCGGCGTGTGGCGCCGGATCAGTCGCGCGAGTTGCCGAAGAGGATGCGGTAGGCGATCAGCAGGACGAGCGAGCCGCCGATCGCCGCCGCCCAGGTGGCGCCGTCGTAGAAGTGCTTGGAGATCGGGTGGTCCAGCCAGCGCGCCGAGATCCAGCCGCCGATGAAGGCGCCGGCGATGCCGATGAGGGTCGTGCCGATGAAGCCGCCGGGGTCGCGGCCCGGCAGCAGGAACTTCGCGATGGCCCCGGCCAGCAGCCCCAGGATGATCCAGCTGATGACGCCCATGTCCTGAACCTGCCTTTCCCGGCGACCTGTCGTCGTCGCCCGTGTGTGCCCCACGCGTGTTCGCACTCGTGTCGTCCGGGAAGACGCCGCGGGGCCTGCCCGCGGTTGCGTCGGCCTGCGGGGTCCCCGGGCCGTGACCCGCGGCGGATCAGCGGGTGGCGAAGGGCTCGTCCGTCCGGACGATCTCGCGGCCCAGCGGCAGCAGCGAGACCGGGATGAGCTTGAAGTTCGCGATGCCGAACGGGATGCCGATGATCGTGACGCAGAGCAGGACGCCCGTCACGATGTGGGCGAGCGCCAGCCACCAGCCCGCCAGCACCAGCCACAGCACGTTGCCGATGCAGGACGGGGCGCCCGCGTCGCGGCGCTCGACCGTGGTGTACCCGAAGGGCCACAGGGCGTAGACGCCTATGCGGAACGCCGCGATGCCGAACGGGATGCCGATCACGGTGATGCACAGGAGCACGCCCGCGAAGAGGTAGCCGAGGAACAGCCAGAAGCCGCTCAGGACCAGCCAGATGACGTTCAGGATTGTCTTCACTGTCGGCGACCTGCCATCTGTTCGAGTCGGGCGATGCGCTCCGCCATGGGCGGGTGTGTGGAGAACATCTTCGACAGCCCCTGGCCCGGCCGGAAGGGGTTCGCGATCATCATGTGGCTCGCGGTCTCGATGCGGGGCTCCGGGGGCAGCGGGAGCTGCTGGGTGCCCGCCTCCAGCTTGCGCAGGGCTCCGGCGAGGGCGAGCGGGTCCCCGGTGAGGCGCGCGCCGGACGCGTCGGCCTCGTACTCGCGGGAGCGGCTGATGGCCAGCTGGATGAGGCTGGCCGCGAGCGGGCCGAGGATCATGATCAGGAGCATGCCGAAGATGCCCGGGCCCTCGTCGTCGTCGGACCGGCCCACCGGGATCAGCCACGCGAAGTTGACCAGGAACATGATCACCGAGGCGAGGGCGCCGGCGACCGAGGAGATCAGGATGTCGCGGTTGTAGACGTGGCTCAGCTCGTGGCCGATGACACCGCGCAGTTCACGCTCGTCCAGCAGGCGCAGGATGCCTTCCGTGCAGCACACCGCGGCGTTGCGCGGGTTGCGGCCGGTCGCGAAGGCGTTGGGTGCCTCCGTCGGGGAGATGTACAGGCGGGGCATCGGCTGGCGCGCCTGGGTGGAGAGGTCGCGGACCATCCGGTACAGGGCCGGGGCCTCGAACTCGCTGACCGGGCGGGCCCGCATGGCGCGCAGGGCCAGCTTGTCGCTGTTCCAGTACGCGTAGGCGTTGGTGCCGAGGGCGACGAGGACCGCGACGACCAGGCCGGTGCGGCCGAAGAGACTGCCGATGACGATGATGAGTGCGGACAGTCCCCCGAGGAGTACTGCGGTCCTGAGCCCGTTGTGCCGGCGGTGCACGGTACGCCCTCCAAGTGGTGCGGCAGGGGAACCCTTCGCTTGCTGCTGTTCGGTCCACCGGTGTCGTGGTGTCACGTCCAGTGGACCCTTCCGTACTGGTCAACGCCAGGCGAGCGCCCTGGGTTCCCTGGCCCGTGCGGTGGGTGCCGGGCCGTCCGGGTGACTCAGAACAGGCCGCCGCTCGCGAAGCGCAGCACCAGCTGGGGCGCTCCGGACAGGGCGACGCCCAGGAGGCCCGCCAGGGTGATCGCGGCGGTGAGGGGCGCCGGCACGCGGTGCCGCACGGGTTCGCCCTCGGGGGAACGGAACAGCAGCGCGGTCCAATGGAGGTAGTAGTACAGCGCGATGACGACGTTGACGGCCATGACGACGGCCAGCCAGCCGAGCCCGGCGTCGACGGCCGCGGCGAAGACGGTGACCTTCGCGAACAGGCCGATGATGCCCGGCGGCAGCCCGGCCAGGCACAGCAGGAAGAAGGCCAGGAGGAGGGCGGCCGCCGGGTTGGTGGCGTACAGCCCGCGGTAGTCGGCGACGCGGTTACGGGCCCGGGCACGCCCCACGAGCGCGGCCACGGCGAAGGCACCGAGGTTCACGACGGCGTACATGAGGGCGTACGCGACGGTGGACCCGATCGCCTTTCGCGCGTCCTGGGCGTAACCGGCGGCGGCGATCGGCACCAGGAGGTAGCCCGCCTGGCCGACGGAGGACCAGGCGAGCAGCCGGACCGCGCTGTACGCGCGCGTGGACTGCTGGCGCAGGGCACCGACGTTGCCGGCGGTCATGGTGAGCGCGGCGAGCACGGCGAGCGCCGGGCCCCAGACGTCGGCGTACGAGGGGAACGCGAGGACGGCGGTGAGGATCAGGCCGCTGAAGCCGACGGCCTTGCCGACGACGGACAGGTAGGCGGCGATCGGCAGGGGGGCGCCCACGTAGGTGTCGGGCACCCAGAAATGGAACGGGACGGCGGCCAGTTTGAAGGCGAAGCCGATCAGGGTCAGGACGACACCGGTCTGCGCGAGGGTGTGGAACTGCGCGTCGACGTGCGGGAGGCGGTCGGCCACCTGGGTGAGGTAGAGCGTGCCGGTGGTGGCGTAGACGAAGCTGACGCCCAGGAGGGTGACGGCGGTGGCGGTGACCGACGACAGGAAGAACTTCAGGGCCGCGTCGGAGGACCTGCGGTCGCCGTGCCGGAGGCCGACGAGGGCGAAGGCGGGCAGGGAGGCGGCCTCCAGGGCGACGATCAGGGTCGCCAGGTCGCGGGAGGCGGGCAGGAGCGCGGCGCCGGCGGCGGAGGACAGCAGCAGGAACCAGTACTCCCCTGCGGGGAGTCCCCCGCGCGCGTCCTTGAGCGCGGTCACCGACAGCAGGGCAGCCAGCAGTGCTCCGCCCAGGACCAGGAACTGGATGACGAGCGCGAAGTGGTCGGCGGTGTAGCTGCAGGGGCCGGCGGCCTGCCCGGCCTGGCAGAAGGTGCTGCGGTGGCCGTCCAGGAGGGGCAGCAGGAGCAGCGCGGAGGCGGCGAGGCCCGCGACCGACACCCAGCCGAGGACGGGTTTGCGCGCGGCGGGCACGAAGAGGTCGGCGACGAGCACGGCGAGGGCGGTCACCGCGGTGAGGGTGGGCGGCGCGATGGCGAGCCAGTCGACGGACTGGACCACCGAGGCGGCCGGCGACTGGGCCAGGACGCTCATCGGGTGCCTCCTGCGAGGAGCTGCTGCACGGCCGGGTCGGTGAGGCCGAGCAGGGCCTTGGGCCACAGGCCGGCGAGGACGGTGAGGGCGACGAGCGGCGTCCAGGCCGCGAACTCGAACCCGTGTACGTCGGCGAGTCTCGGTGTCTCGCGCGCCACCGGGCCCATGCAGACGCGGCGGACCACGACGAGCATGTACGCGGCCGTCAGGAGGGTGCCGAAAGCGCCGATCGCCATGAAGGTGAGGAAGGCGGGCCGGCTGAGACCGGCGGCGGGCTCGAAGGAGCCGAACAGGGCGAGCATCTCGCCCCAGAACCCGGCCAGGCCCGGCAGGCCGAGGGAGGCGACCGCGCCGAAGGCGATCAGCCCGCCCAGGCGCGGCGCCTTGCCGTAGAGGGCGGCCCCGGTCTCCTGCGCCAGGGTGTCCAGGTCCGTGGTGCCCGTACGGTCCTTGAGGGCGCCCACCAGGAAGAACAGCAGGCCGGTGATGAGGCCGTGGGCGATGTTGGCGAACAGGGCGCCGTTCACGCCGGTCGGGGTCATGGTGGCGATGCCGAGCAGGACGAAGCCCATGTGGCCGACGGAGGAGTAGGCGATGAGGCGTTTCAGGTCGCCCTTCGCGCCCTGCCGGGCCAGGGCCAGGCAGGCCAGGGACCCGTAGACGATCCCGGCGACGGCGAAGGCGGCGAGGTAGGGCGCGAAGGTGTGGAAGCCGTGCGGCGCGACCGGCAGCAGGATCCGGACGAACCCGTACGTGCCCATCTTCAGCAGGACGCCCGCCAGCAGGACCGAGCCGACGGTCGGGGCGGCGGTGTGGGCGTCGGGGAGCCAGCTGTGCAGCGGCCACATCGGGGTCTTGACGGCGAGCCCGATCCCGATGGCCAGTACGGCGACGACCTGCACGGACGCGGTCAGTGACCGGCCGTTGTCAGTGGCGAGTGCCACCATGTCGAACGTGCCCGCCTTGATTCCGATCAGGAGCAGGCCGAGCAGCATGACGACCGAGCCGAGGAGGGTGTAGAGGATGAACCGCCAGGCGGCGGCCCGCCGGCCCTCGCCGCCCCAGCGGGCGATGAGGAAGTACATCGGGACGAGCACCGTCTCGAAGGCGAGGAAGAAGAGCACGAGGTCGAGGACGGCGAAGGTCGCCAGCGTGCCGGACTCGAGCAGGAGCAGCAGCGCGACGAAGGCTTTCGGGGCAGGCCCCGCGGGCGGCTTGAAGTAGCTGTACAGCGCGCACAGGAAGGTCAGCAGCGCGGTCAGCACGACGAGGGGGAGGGAGATGCCGTCGATGCCGAGGTGGACGCGCACATGGAGTGCGGGGATCCAGCTGATGTCGGTCGTGGCCTGCATCCTCGACGGGTGGCCGTGGTCGAAGCCGAGCGCGAGGACGATCGCGGCCGCCAGGACGGCGCCGGTGACGGTCACCCCGTGCCGGAGCACGGCCTGCTCGGGTGACTTCCCCTTCAGCCCCGGCGGGGCCGGCAGGAGGGCGGCGAGCGCTCCCAGGAGCGGGCCGGCGACGACGAACGCCAGAAGGAACTGCATCACGGACTCGCTGATATCGATCACGCCTGCTCACGCTCCCGTGGCGACGAGGACGACGGCGACCGCCAGGACGACGGTGCCGGCGAGCAGCGCGCTCACATAGGTCTGCACGTTGCCGGTCTGGGCGCGCCGCACGGCGGCCCCCAGCAGCCGGGGTGCGGCCCCCGCCCCCCGTACGTAGGTCTCGACGACCTCGCGGTCGAGGAACCGGACGAGACTCGCACCGGCCAGGACCGGGCGGACGAACAGGGTCCGGTAGACGGCGTCCAGGTGGAAGCCGGTGGCCGCGTGCCGGTGCAGCGGGCCGAGCAGCAGCCGTGCGGGGTCGGCCGGGTCGGCCGCGTAGGCGATGGCCCCGTAGGCGGGCCGGTGGGTGGCGATGGCCTCGGCCTCGACGAGCCCGGCGTCGGCCTCGGGGTGGGCCGCGACCGCGCCCATCGGGGTGCGGGCGGCGAGGGCGGTGGTGTGCCGCCAGGCGCCGTAGGTGATGACGATGCCGGCCAGGGCCAGGCCCGTGCCGAGGACGGAGGTGGTCAGGGCCGGGGCGAGGGAGGGGCCGCCGAACCAGTCGGGCAGGACGCGGAAGGCGAGGCCGCCGAAGGCGAGGGAGGGCACGGCGAGCACCCAGAGCACGGCGTTCATGGTCACGGGCTGCCGGCCGTGGCCGGAGGGCTCGGCGCCCTGGCCGCGGAAGGCCAGCAGCCACAGCCGCATGGCGTACGCGCCGGTCAGCAGGGCGGTGAGCAGGCCGGCCACGAGGACGGTCCAGCCGGCCGCGCCGGGGGCCTGGCCGGTGTGGCCGGTGGCGACGTGCTCGGCGGCGCCGAGGACGGACTCCTTGGAGAAGAAGCCGCTGAAGGGAGGGATCGCGGCGAGCGAGAGGAGGGCGACGGTCATCGTCCAGTAGGCGTCCGGGACGCTCTCCCGCAGGTGGCCGGTGCGGGACATGGCGGCCAGCGAGTTGGTGCCGGTGACATGGATGACGGCACCGGCGGCCAGGAAGAGCAGCGCCTTGAAGGCGCCGTGGGACAGGAGGTGGAAGACGGCGGCGCCGCGGTCGCCGACGGCGAGGGCACCGGTCATGTAGCCGAGCTGGCCGATCGTCGAGTAGGCGAGGACGCGTTTGATGTCGTCCTGGGCGAGCGCGGCGAGCGCCGAGCCGGCCATGGTGACGGCGGCCATGACGGCGAGGACGGTCATCGCGGCCGGGGAGGCCTGGAAGACGGGGAGGAGCCGGGCGACGAAGTAGACGCCGGCGGCGACCATCGTCGCGGCGTGGATCAGGGCGGAGACGGGCGTCGGGCCGGCCATCGCGTCGGGCAGCCAGGAGTGCAGCGGGAACTGCGCCGACTTGCCCGCCACGCCCGCCAGGAGCAGCAGGGCGATCAGGGTGGGGTGGTGCAGACCGCCGCTGGTGACGGCGCCGAGGATCTTCGTGATCCGGAAGGAGCCGGTGTCGCCGGCGAGCGCGAAGAGTCCGATGAGGAAGGGGACGTCGCCGAGCTTGGTCACCAGGAAGGCCTTGAGGGAGGCGGCGCGGGCCTCGGGTGTCTCCCAGTAGTGGCCGACCAGGAAGTAGGAGCAGATGCCCATGACCTCCCAGCCGACCAGCAGCACGATCAGGTCGCCGGAGTAGACGACGAGCAGCATCGCGGAGGTGAACAGGGAGACGAGCGCGGCGTAGGAGGGGTAGCGCGGGTCGTCGCGCAGGTAGCCGGTCGAGTAGAGCTGCACGCAGGTCGCGACGGTGCCGACCAGGACGGCGACGAGCGCGGCGTAGCCGTCGATGTGCAGGGCCAGTTCGACGGGGACCGAGCCGGTGGGCGTCAGCTCGGTGACGGCGTCGAGGGCCCGGCCGCCGCCCTGGTCGGCCGCGACCAGCACGGCCAGGACGAGGCAGGCGAGGGTCGGCAGGACCGCGAGCGGGCGGACGAAGCCGGGGGCGGTGCGGCCGAGCAGCAGCCCGGCCGCGGCCGCCAGGAACGGAAGGAGGGGGACGAGGACGGCGAGGGTGGTCGTGGTCACGCGGTGGCCTCAGCCTTCCCGGGGTCCGGCGCGGTCGCGGCGGTGTCGCGGCCGGGTCCGTCGTCGGTGTCGTCGTCGGGGCTCTCGGCGGCGTCGCGGAGCCGGTCGATGTCCGAGGTGCCGCGGTTGCGGTACACGGCGAGGACGATCGCCAGTCCGATGCCGATCTCGGCGGCGGCGATGGCGATGGTGAACAAGGTCAGGGCCTGGCCGGAGTGCAGGGTCTCGGCGGCGGTCCTGCTGAGCCAGACGTCGAAGGCGACGAGGTTGAGGTTGACGGCGTTGAGCATCAGCTCGACGGACATCAGGACCAGGATCGCGTTGCGGCGGGCGAGGACGCCGTAGAGGCCGGTGCAGAAGAGGAGGGCGGAGAGTACGGCCGGGTAGACGAGATGCATCAGCGGGAGCCCTCCTCGGCGGCCCGTTCGGCACGCGCCCGCGGGGGCCGGGAGGCGCTCGCGTCCGCCTTCGTCCTGCGGGAGAGGACGATCGCGCCGACCAGGGCGGCCAGGAGCAGCACGGAGAGGGCCTCGAAGGGCAGCACCCAGTTCCGGAAGAGGCTCTGGCCGGTGGCCTTCGTCGTCCCGGCGGCGGCGCCGTCCAGGTCGGTCCAGGTGGTGCGGAAGGCGTCGACGACCACCCAGACCAGGGCGGCGGCCGCGGCGACGGCCACGGCGAGGGCGGCCCAGCGGTTGCCCGAGTCGGCGTCCGGTGAGCGGCCGATGGGGGCCTTGGTGAGCATCAGTCCGAACAGGAGGAGGACGACGACGGAACCGACGTAGATGAGGACCTGCACCCAGGCGATGAACTCGGCGGTGAGCAGGAGGTACTCGACGGCCAGTCCGCCGAGGGTCACCACCAGCCACAGGGCGGCGTGCACGAGCTGCCGGGTGGTGACGGTGACGAGCGCGGCGCCGAAGGTGGCGAGGCCGACGAGGAGGAAGGCGATCTCGGCCCCCGTCGGGGAGAGGAAGCCGTGGGTCTGGGCGGCGAGGTTCACTCGTCCCCCTCCTCTGTGCCGGTCCCCGCGGCCTCCTGCCGCTCGGCCTCCTGCTGGGCGGCGAGCTTCTCGGCGGTCTTGCGGGCGGCGGCGACCTCCTTCGGTTCCTCCGCTCCGGGGTCGAGGGCGGGCGGGGCCGGGACGGTCCACATCCACTCGCGGAGCTTGTCGCGCTCGTGGGTGAGGTCGCGGATGTCGGTCTCGGCGTACTCGAACTCCGGGGACCAGAACAGCGCGTCGAAAGGACAGACCTCGATGCAGATACCGCAGTACATGCACAGGGAGAAGTCGATGGCGAAGCGGTCGAGGACGTTACGACTGCGTTCGCGTCCGCCGGGGGCCGCCGCCGGGACCGTCTCCTTGTGGGAGTCGATGTAGATGCACCAGTCGGGGCACTCACGGGCGCACAGCATGCAGACCGTGCAGTTCTCCTCGAACAGGCCGATCACCCCGCGGGTGCGGGGCGGCAGGTCGGGCTGGGTGTCCGGGTACTGCTCGGTGACGGTCTTCCTCGTCATCGTGCGCAGGGTGACGGCCAGGCCCTTGGCGAGGCCGGAGCCGGGGACGGGGGCCATCTAGGAGATCACCACCTTGACGATGCCGGTGAGGGCGATCTGGGCGAGGGAGAGGGGGACGAGGAGGGTCCAGGAGAGTTTCTGGAGCTGGTCCTCGCGCAGCCGCGGGTAGGTGACGCGCAGCCAGATGACGACGAAGGCGAGGACGGCCGTCTTCAGCAGGGTCCACACCCAGCCGAGGCCGTCGGCGCCCCAGGGGCCGTGCCAGCCGCCGAGGAAGAGGACGGTGGTCAGGCCGCACAGGACCACGATCCCCGCGTACTCGGCGAGGAGGAACAACGCGAACCGCAGTCCCGTGTACTCGGTGTAGGCACCGAAGATGATCTCCGAGTCGGCGACGGGCATGTCGAACGGCGGGCGTTGCAGTTCGGCGAGCCCGGCGACGAAGAACACGACCGCGCCGACGATCTGCCAGGGCACCCACCACCAGTGGAAGGCGTCGAGGACGCCGGGCAGGGAGACCGTGCCGGCCGCCATGGCCACGGAGGCGGCGGTCAGCAGCATCGGCAGCTCGTAGGCGAGGAGCTGGGCGGCGGTGCGCAGGCCGCCGAGGAGGGAGAACTTGTTGGCGGAGGCCCATCCGGCCATGAGCGAGCCGAGCACGCCGACGCCCATCACGGCCAGGACGAAGAAGACACCCGCGTCCAGGACCTGGCCGACCGCGCCCTCGCCGGGGCCGACCGGGAGGGCGAGCAGCACCAGCAGGTACGGGAGCAGGGAGACGGCGGGCGCGAGCTGGAAGATGCGGCGGTCCGCGCCCGCGGGGACCACGTCCTCCTTCTGCGCGAACTTCACGCCGTCCGCGACGAGCTGCGCCCAGCCGTGGAAGCCGCCCGCGTACATGGGGCCGAGGCGGCCCTGCATGTGGGCCATCACCTTGTGCTCGGTCTGACCGACGATCAGGGGGAAGGTGAGGAAGACCACGAAGACGATCAGGAGTCGCAGGGCGACGTCGAGCACGCCGTTCACCGCGGGCCTCCTTCTCGGTCGTCTTCTCGGCTGTTGCCTCGGTCGTCTTTTCGGTGGTCGCCTCGGCTGTCGTCTCGGCCGTGGGGCGTGTCGGGGCCCGCGGCCGGTTCCGGACCGGCGGGGGCGTCGGGGACGTCGGGGACGGGCGGTTCGGCCGGAGCGTCGGCACCCGCCTCCGCCGAGGTACCCGCAGGAGACTCCGCCGGGGTGCCCGCAGGAGACTCCGCCGGGGCGCCCGCAGCGGCCCCGGGCTCCTGCCGCCGGTTCGCGGGGCCGGGTTCGTCGAACGCCGGACGGGCGTGGTGCCAGGGCGCGTCGGAGCTGCGCGGGGCCCTGGCAGGGGCGGGGGGCGTGACCGGCTGCGGCTCCTTCGGGGCGGAGGCTTCCGGCCGCGAGCGCTGCGAGGTGGAACCCCCGCTCGCGCTGCGCATACGGCGCGGCCCGGCCGGCGGGGCCGGGGCGGCCTCCTCCTGAGTTGTGGACGGGGACGGCGACGGCGTCGTGCCGCCCTCGGCCGCGGCCGGCCTCTCCGGTCCGTCCGGCCTCCCCGTCTGTTCCCGGCCGTCCGGCCTCCCCGTCTGCTCGGGCCTCTCCCGCCGCTCCGGTCCGTCCGGCCTCGGCGTCTGCTCCGGCCTCTGCGTCGGGGCGCCCGCGGGTGCCGTGTCCTGGGCGGGGGTGTCCGGCCCCGGGGCCGCGGCGCCGGGCGCCGTCTGGCTCGCCGAGCCCTGGCTCGCGCTCCGCATCCGGCGCGGCCTGGCCGCCGCTCCCCGCTCCACCGCCTCGCTCGCCTCGTTCGCCCGGCTGCCGCGGTCGCTCGGGCCGCTCTGGCTCGCCGAGCCTTCGGCGGCCGTGCGGGTGCGGCGTACCGGACGGTCACCGGCCGCGCGGGCGGCCGGGCGTTCGCCCGCGGCCCGGGCCGCGCCCCTGGCCGGGCGGGCCGGGGCGGCCGGGAGGCGGCCCTTCATGGGGCCCCACTCGTTGGGGTCGGGGACTCCCGGCGGCAGCATCTGGCGGCGCTTGGGCCCGCCGTGGTCCGATTCGCCCGGTTCCTTCGCGCCGGGCCAGGCCTTGGCCACCCGGGCGGCGAGCACGAAGTCCTTGCGCAGGGGGTGGCCTTCGAAGGTGTCCGGCAGGAGGAGGTGGTCCAGCGCCGGATGGCCCGGGAAGCCGATGCCGAACATCTCGTGGGTCTCGCGCTCGTGCCAGGCGGCGCCCGCGTAGACCTCCACGGCGGTGGGCAGGGCCGGCGCCTCGTGCGGGACCGTCGTGCGGACGAGCAGCCGCCGCAGCGGGTTCAGCGCGACGACGTGCGCCGCGACCCGGAATCCCGTGCCCGGCTCGTCGACCGCGCTCAGCCAGTCGAAGTAGGTGCAGCCCAGCTCGTCCCGCGCGGTCAGCAGCGCGGACACCCAGGATCCGGGCGGTACGTCGACCGTCAGGACCTCGTAGAACTCCTCCGCGGTGGCCTCGGCGCCGAACAGTTCCGCGGCGGGCGCGGGCAGCCAGCCGGCGCCGCTCATCGCACGTCTCCCTGGGAGGCGTCCCTTTCGGGGGCGCCCCCTGCATCGGAGGCGTCCCCTTCAAAGGCGCCCCCTTCAAAGGCGTCCCCGCCGGCGGATCCCGCCGCCGCGGACGGCGTCCCGGGAACCGGCGGCCGCACCAGCCCGCTCCGCAGCGCCGCCGCCGACGGACGTGCCGCACCGGTCCCGTACCGCTCCCCCAGCGACTCCCGGGCGATCTTCTCCTGGAGTTTGAGGATGCCCTGGAGCAGCGCCTCGGGGCGCGGCGGGCACCCGGGGACGTAGACGTCCACGGGGATGATCTGGTCGACGCCCTTGGTGACGGAGTACGAGTCCCAGTACGGGCCGCCGCAGTTGGAGCAGGCCCCGAAGGAGATGACGTACTTCGGCTCGGGCATCTGCTCGTACAGGCGTTTGACGGCCGGGGCCATCTTGTCCGTGACCGTGCCGGAGACGACCATCAGGTCGGCCTGGCGCGGCCCGGGCGCGAAGGGGATCACGCCGAGGCGGATGAAGTCGTGGCGGGCCATCGACGCGGCGATGAACTCGATCGCGCAGCAGGCGAGGCCGAAGTTGAAGACCCACAGCGAGTAGCGGCGGCCCCAGTTCAGGACGACCTTCATCGGCTCGGGGGCCAGCCGGGACAGGGCGCCGAGCCGCTTGGGCTCCGGGAGCGCGACGGGCTCGGGCACCGCGGGGTTCACGGCGGGGTTCACGTCCATGCCAGGACGCCCTTCTTGTATGCGTACAGCAGGCCGACGGCCAGGAAGCCGAGGAAGACGAACATCTCCACCAGCGTCGCCGCGCCGTAGCCGGGGGCGGCGAAGACCGTCGCCCAGGGGAACAGGAAGATCGAGTCGACGGCGAAGATCACGTACAGGAAGGCGTAGACGTAGTAGCGGACCTGGGTGTGCGCCCAGCCCTCGCCGACGGGGTCGACGCCGCACTCGTACGTCAGGAGTTTCTCCGGGGTGGGGACGACCGGGCGCAGCAGCCGGCCCGCGCCGAAGGCGGCGGCGACGAACAGCACTCCCACGACGGCGAGCAGTCCGACGACCGAGTAGGAGTGGAAGTAGTCCGCCGCGACGACGACGGCCTGCCCCCGCGCCGTCTCCCGCAACGTCTGCGTCACCGTCCGTCCCTCGCTCCCTGTTCCGCCCGGTCCCGTCGTGCCCGTGCCGTCGTCTCCGACCGCCGGCCGGACCCTCTGCCGGCTCTCTGCCGGGCGCCTGCCGAGCGGCCTGTCGGACACCTGTCCGACTCGTCTGCCCGGCTCGTCCGCCCGACGACCTGTACGCACGGGAGTCTAGGCCCTGATAAAGAGCGGGTAAGCAGCCCGTCACACCGTGAGACACGGGGTGGGGTTTTCCCCCGCTCACCAGGGCGGCCGACCTCATGGCGCGTCCGGCCGCCGCACGGCACCCTGGCCCGTATGACCGCACCTCTCTCCTCTGCCGGTCCGGCGGCGTCCGGCGCCGGGGACACGGACCGTACGGACCGCGACCGCCTGCCGCCCGTCCGCTTCGCCTTCGGCCTGCCCACGTGGAAGGAGATCACTCATCTCCTGCTGAACCTCCCCGTGTCGCTGGTCGGTTTCATCTACGTGGTGACCGTCCTGGTCACCGGCACCGCCCTCACGGTCACAGTGGTGGGCCTCCCGTTGCTGGCCTCCGGCCTGGTGGGGGCGCGCCTGCTGGGCAGGCTGGAGCGGAAGCGGGCCCGGGCCCTGCTCGGGGTGCGCATCGACGAGCCGAGCCCGCTGCCGCTGGGCCGCACGACGGGGTGGCTCAACCGGTTCTGGCTGATGCTGAAGGACCCGGTGGGCTGGCGGGCGGCCCTGTACGAGTTCATCCGGCTGCCGTGGGGTGTCCTCACCTTCGCCGTGACGGTGACCTCGCTGTTCGTGCTGTGGCCGGTGCTGCCGTTCATCGCGCGCGGGCTGGCCAACGTGGACCGGGCGCTGGTGCGCGGCCTGCTGTCGCCCTCCGACGAGCTGGAGCGGCGGATCGCGGAGCTGGAGTCCGACCGGGGGGTCGTGGTGGACACGGCCGCCGCCGACCTGCGGCGCATCGAGCGGGACCTGCACGACGGGGCACAGGCCCGGCTGGTGAACCTGGCGATGGGGCTCGGGCTGGCCAAGGAGAAGCTGCTGGAGGACCCGGACGCGGCGGCCGAGATGGTCGCGGAGGCGCACGGCGAGGTGAAGCTCGCGCTGCAGGAGCTGCGGGACCTGGCCCGCGGGATCCATCCCGCTGTCCTCACCGACCGGGGCCTGGACGCGGCCCTGTCGTCGGTGTCCTCGCGCTGCACGGTGCCGGTGAAGGTGACGGCGGACCTGCCCGCGCGCCCGGCGGAGGCCATCGAGGGCATCGCCTACTTCACCGTCTCCGAGCTGCTGCAGAACATCAGCAAGCACAGCGGGGCGAGGTCCGCCTCGGTGGACGTGTGGCGGTCCGGGGACCGGCTGCTGATCCAGGTGTGGGACGACGGCCGCGGCGGCGCGTCGCTGGAGGGCGGCACCGGCATGCGGGGGCTGGCGGAACGGCTGGACGCCGTGGACGGTCTGTTCGTCGTCGACTCCCCGCAGGGCGGCCCGACGACGGTCACGGCGGAACTGCCCTGGCGGGACCGTACGGCCGGCTCCGCCACCGGGAAGGCGCCGGGCGCCCGGAGGTAGGGAAAACCCCCGGACCGAGACGCCGACGTGCTCCATGGCCCGGCGGGCCGCGCTCCAGCAGTCTTGAGTCACGGCGGGACGACCGCGACAGGCAGCACACCGGAGCACACACGAAGCCGCGCACGAGGCAGCGGACGAGGGGAACGGGACGACGCCCATGGCCACCCAGTACGGATCGCAGTACGGACAGGGGTACGCGCCCTACAGCGGGGGCGGGTTCCACGACGGTGAGGGGACCGGGCTCCACGGCGGCGGCACCGGCCGGCCGCGGCACCGGCTGCCCGCCGCGCTGCGGGCCCCGGTCGAGGCACGCAGCTGGCGGGAGCTGGCGTACGTGCTGCTGAGCCTGCCGATCGGCATCCTGCTGTTCACGTACGCCGTCACGATGGTGTCGCTGGGCGCGGGCCTGCTGGTGACGTTCCTGGGCATCCCGGTGCTGGCGGGGGCGCTGGCGGGCTGCCGCGGCCTCGGTGTGCTGGAGCGGGTGCGGGCGCGCGGGCTGCTCGGCCTGGACGTGGCCGAACCGGAGCCGCTGCGGATGAAGGGCCACGGCCCGCTGGCCTGGACCGGGGCCGTGCTGAAGAGCGGCGGCTCGTGGCGGGCGCTGCTCTACGCCGTGCTGCAGTTCCCGTGGGCGGTGTTCTCGTTCGTGGTCGCGGTGGTCCTGTGGACGACCGGCTGGACGCTGCTGACGTACCCCCTGTGGTTCTGGGTCTTCCCGATGTGGGCCGGTCAGGGCGGCATGCAGCTGTACGGCGACGAGCACCACCGGATCTACCTCGACAACCCGTTCGAGATCACGGTGACCGCCCTGGTGGGCCTGCTGATCACGCTGGCCACGCCGTGGATCGTGCGGTCGCTGACCACGGTCGACCGGGTGCTGGTGCACGGGCTGCTCGGCCCGTCGCGTCTGTCGGCCCGCGTGGTGGAGCTGGAGTCCGACCGGGGGGTCGTGGTGGACACGGCCGCCGCCGACCTGCGGCGCATCGAGCGGGACCTGCACGACGGGGCGCAGGCCCGGCTGGTGGCCCTCGCGATGGACCTGGGGCTGGCGAAGGAGAAGCTGACCGAGGACCCGCGGGCGGCGGCGCGGATGGTGGACGAGGCGCACGGCGAGGTGAAGACGGCGCTGCAGGAGCTGCGCGACCTGGCCCGCGGGATCCACCCCGCCGTCCTCACCGACCGGGGCCTGGACGCGGCCCTGTCCGCGGTGGCCTCGCGCTGCACGGTGCCGGTGAAGGTGACGGCGGACCTGACGGCGCGCCCGGCGGCGGCCATCGAGGGCATCGCCTACTTCACCGTCTCCGAGCTGCTGCAGAACATCAGCAAGCACAGCGGGGCGAGGTCCGCCTCGGTGGACGTGTGGCGGGCGGAGGACCGGCTGATGCTCCAGGTCGTGGACGACGGAGTGGGCGGCGCGAGCACGTCCTCGGGATCGGGCCTGGCCGGTCTGGCGGAGCGGCTGGACGCGGTGGACGGGATCCTCGTCGTCGACTCGCCGGCCGGTGGCCCCACGCGGGTGACGGCGGAGCTGCCCTGGCGGCGCTGAGTCCGCGAGCACGGCGATGCGGCCTGCCGTCCGCGAACCCCGAGGGGCGCGGAGGGCAGGCCGCGCCGCGTGTCCCGGACCGGCCGGCCGGACACCGGAGGAAACCGGCCAGAACCCCGCGGGAACACAGAAGCCTCCCCCTCTTTCCCCCGGGCGCGGGCGCGGCGGGGTCCGGATGCTGGAATGCTGGACCCCGCCGCACACGCCGGACGGGCCGTGCGGGCCGCCGGGAAGAAGGCTGTGGGGGGCCGAGGATCGTGGAGGACAAGGTGCGGGTGGTCATCGCCGAGGATTCAGTGCTGCTCAGGGAGGGCCTGACCCGGCTGCTGACCGACCGCGGGCACGAGGTCGTGGCCGGCGTCGGTGACGCCGAGGCCCTGGTCAAGACCATCACCGAGCTGTACGACGAGGGGCAGCTGCCCGACGTGGTGGTGGCCGACGTGCGGATGCCGCCGACCCACACCGACGAGGGCGTGCGCGCCGCGGTGCGGCTGCGCAAGGCGCATCCGGGGCTCGGTGTGCTCGTGCTGTCGCAGTACGTCGAGGAGCGGTACGCCACCGAGTTGCTGGCGGGCTCCAGCCGCGGGGTCGGCTACCTCCTCAAGGACCGGGTGGCCGAGGTACGGGAGTTCGTGGACGCGGTGGTGCGGGTGGCCCAGGGCGGCACCGCCCTGGACCCGGAGGTGGTCGCCCAGCTGCTCGGGCGCAGCCGCAAGCAGGACGTGCTGGCGGGGCTCACCCCGCGGGAGCGCGAGGTGCTGGGGCTGATGGCGGAGGGGCGCACCAACTCGGCGATCGCGCGGCAGCTGGTGGTGAGCGACGGCGCGGTGGAGAAGCACGTCAGCAACATCTTCCTGAAGCTCGGCCTGTCACCGAGTGACGGGGATCACCGGCGTGTTCTGGCCGTCCTCACCTATTTGAACTCCTGACCGGCCGACACTGGGGCGGTACGGGCCCCGATCCGGCCGTGGGTACGCCGGACGGGCTACCGCCGCGCACCGTCCGGAAGGAGGCCGAAGGGGCCGGAACGGCGTGAAAGAGCAGGGCATCGGACCGTCTCACGGGTGCGTCCAGCATGCGATCGGCACCGGGAGGGCATCCCTGACGGTCGTAGGGTTGGAAACCGGGAAGGTCTTCGCAGGGTCTTCGGGAGGCCGGTCCCACACAGCCGCCTCGAAGGAGGTCCAGTTCAGTGACCAGCCAGGTCAGCAGTCCAGCGGAACAGGCCGACGGAGCCGTCGTCGGAGAGCAGCGCAGGGCGGCCGGAGCGAAGGACGTCCGGCGTCTGGACCGGGTGATCATCCGGTTCGCGGGTGACTCGGGTGACGGTATGCAGCTCACCGGGGACCGGTTCACCTCGGAGACGGCCTCGTTCGGGAACGACCTGTCGACGCTGCCGAATTTCCCGGCGGAGATCCGGGCGCCGGCAGGGACGCTGCCGGGTGTGTCGTCGTTCCAGCTGCATTTCGCCGACCACGACATCCTGACGCCGGGGGACGCGCCGGACGTGCTGGTCGCGATGAATCCGGCCGCGCTGAAGGCGAACCTGGGGGATCTGCCGCGGGGCGCGGAGATCATCGTGAACACGGACGAGTTCACGAAGCGGGCGCTGCAGAAGGTCGGGTACGCGCGCTCTCCGCTGGAGGACGGGTCGCTGGACGGCTACAGCGTGCACCCGGTGCCGCTGACGACGCTGACGGTGCAGGCGCTGGCGGACTTCTCGTTGTCGCGCAAGGAGGCCGAGCGCAGCAAGAACATGTTCGCGCTGGGCCTCCTGTCGTGGATGTACCACCGGCCGACGGAGGGGACGGAGAAGTTCCTCCGGGCGAAGTTCGCGCGGAACGGGCAGATCGCGGCGGCGAACATCGCGGCGTTCCGGGCGGGCTGGAACTTCGGGGAGACGACGGAGGATTTCGCGGTCTCCTACGAGGTGGCGCCGGCCGTCTCGGCGTTCCCGCCGGGCGTGTACCGGAACATCTCGGGGAATCTGGCGCTGGCGTACGGGCTGATCGCGGCGTCCCGGCAGGCGGATCTGCCGCTGTTCCTGGGTTCGTACCCGATCACACCGGCCTCCGACATCCTGCACGAATTGTCGAAGCACAAGAACTTCGGGGTGCGCACGTTCCAGGCGGAGGACGAGATCGCGGGGATCGGCGCGGCGCTGGGCGCGGCGTTCGGCGGCGCGCTCGCGGTGACGACGACGTCGGGGCCGGGCGTGGCCCTCAAGAGCGAGACGATCGGTCTCGCGGTGTCGCTGGAGCTGCCGCTGGTGGTGGTGGACATCCAGCGCGGCGGCCCCTCCACGGGCCTGCCGACCAAGACGGAGCAGGCGGACCTGCTGCAGGCGATGTACGGCCGCAACGGCGAGGCACCGGTCCCGGTGGTGGCTCCGCGCACGGCGGCGGACTGCTTCGGGGCGGCGCTGGAGGCGGCCCGGATCGCGCTGACGTACCGCACCCCGGTGTTCCTGCTCTCCGACGGCTACCTGGCCAACGGCTCCGAGCCGTGGCGGGTCCCGGAACTGGCGGAACTGCCCGATCTGAAGGTGGCGTTCGCCAAGGGCCCCAACCACACCCTGGCCGACGGCAGCGAGGTGTTCTGGCCCTACAAGCGGGACCCGCACACCCTGGCCCGCCCCTGGGCGGTGCCGGGCACGCCGGGCCTGGAGCACCGCATCGGCGGCATCGAGAAGCAGGACGGCACCGGGAACATCTCCTACGACCCGGCCAACCACGACTTCATGGTCCGCACCCGCCAGGCCAAGATCGACGGCATCACCGTCCCCGACATCGAGGCCGACGACCCCGACGGCGCGAGCACCCTCGTCCTGGGCTGGGGATCCACCTACGGCCCGATCACCGCCGCGGTGCGCCGGCTGCGCGCCGAGGGCGTGCCGGTGGCACAGGCCCACCTGCGCCACCTCAACCCCTTCCCGAAGAACCTCGCCGCCCTCCTGAAGACGTACGACAAGGTCGTGGTCCCGGAGATGAACCTCGGCCAGCTCGCCACCCTGATCCGCGCGAAATACCTGGTGGACGCCCACTCCTACAACCAGGTCAACGGCATGCCCTTCAAAGCCGAACAGCTCGCCACGGCGCTCAAGGAGGCCATCGATGGCTGAGACGTCCACCACCGGCCCCCGCACGCCCCAGACGCTCTCCCTGGTGCCCAGGGCCACGGCCGCGCAGTCCATGAAGGACTTCAAGTCGGACCAGGAGGTCCGCTGGTGCCCCGGCTGCGGTGACTACGCCATCCTCGCCGCCGTCCAGGGCTTCATGCCCGAACTGGGCGTGGCCCGCGAGAACATCGTCTTCGTCTCCGGCATCGGCTGCTCCTCCCGTTTCCCGTACTACATGAACACCTACGGGATGCACTCCATCCACGGCCGCGCCCCCGCCATCGCCACGGGCCTGGCCACCAGCCGCCGCGACCTGTCCGTCTGGGTCGTCACGGGCGACGGCGACGCCCTGTCCATCGGCGGCAACCACCTCATCCACGCGCTGCGCCGCAACGTCAATCTCAAGATCCTGCTGTTCAACAACCGGATCTACGGTCTGACCAAGGGCCAGTACTCCCCCACCTCCGAGCGCGGCAAGATCACCAAGTCGACGCCGATGGGTTCCCTGGACGCGCCCTTCAACCCCGTCTCGCTCGCGCTCGGCGCGGAGGCCTCGTTCGTGGCCCGCACCATCGACTCCGACCGCAAGCACCTCACCGAGGTCCTGCGGCAGGCCGCCGCCCACCCCGGCACCGCCCTGATCGAGATCTACCAGAACTGCAACATCTTCAACGACGGCGCCTTCGACGCCCTCAAGGACAAGCAGCAGGCCGACCAGGCCCTCATCCGTCTCGAACACGGACAGCCGATCCGTTTCGGCACGGACGCCGCGCACGGCGTCGTCCGCGACCGCGCCGACGGCGACCTGCGCGTGGTCACCGTCACCGAGGACAACGAGGCCGACCTCCTCGTCCACGACGCGCACGCCGCCTCCCCGACCACCGCGTTCGCGCTCTCCCGCCTCGCCGACCCCGACACCCTGCACCACACCCCCATCGGCGTCTTCCGCGACGTCGAACGCCCGGTCTACGACACCCTCATGGCCGAGCAGCTCGATGCCGCCGTCGACCAGAAGGGCAAGGGCGACCTCGCCGCCCTCCTCGCCGGCGGCGACACCTGGACCGTCGTCGGCTGAGACCGGCGGTCGTGCTCACGAGGCCCGGGCGGCCGGCGCCCGGGCCTCGTCGTACGTCCGGCGGCCCTCGTCGTAGGCCTGCCGGGCCTGTTCCACGTCCGCCATGCGCTGCTGGGTCCACCGGGCGAGCGCCCGTACCTGTTCGGCGGCCTCGCGGCCCAGGCCGGTGAGCGAGTAGTCGACGCGCGGCGGGATGACGGGCTTGGCGTCGCGGTGGACCAGCCCGTCGCGTTCCAGTGTCTGGAGCGTCTGGGCCAGCATCTTCTCGCTGACCCCCTTCTCGCTCACCCGGCCGACCGCTCGCCGCAGCTCGGCGAACCGGTAGGACCGTTCCAGCAGCTCGATCAGGACCAGCACACCCCAGCGGCTGGTGACGTGCTCCAGGACCAGCCGGTACGGGCACATCGCCGCGTCCTGCCCCGCGCCCGCCCCGGCCTCCGCCGTGGTCCCTGCCTCGTTTTTCGTCCCGTCCCCGGCCACCGCCCCGCCGTCCCTCACACTTACTCCCATGTCGGTACCTTACTTCAAAGTGGGTACTTTCGATGAGTTAGCGCTTCTCCTAGGGTTAGTGCCAGACACAACCCCACAAGGAGATCCCCTCATGAGCATCGTCGTCACCGGAGCCACCGGACACCTCGGCCGCCTTGTCGTGGAGCAACTGCTGGAGAAGGTCCCCGCGGACCGGATCACCGCGGTCGTCCGCACCCCCGAGAAGGCCGCCGACCTCGCCGGGCGCGGCGTGCGGATCGCGGTCGCGGACTACAACGCGCCCGAGACCTTCGACGGCCTGTTCGCGGCGGGCGACAAGGTGCTGCTCGTCTCCGGCAACGAGTTCGACAAGGGCCGCGTCCAGCAGCACCGGGTCGTCATCGACGCCGCCAAGGCCGCCGGTGTCGCCCTGCTCGCCTACACCAGCGCGCCCGGCACCCTCAAGGCCGCCCTCGCCGACGACCACCGCGGCACCGAGGAGGCCCTGCTGGCCTCCGGTCTGCCGTACGTCCTGCTGCGCAACGGCTGGTACCACGAGAACTACACCGAGAACCTCGCCCCCGTCCTGGAGCACGGGGCCGTCGTGCAGGCGGCGGGCGCGGGCCGGATCTCCTCCGCCGCACGCGCGGACTACGCCGCGGCCGCCGTCGCGGTCCTCACCGGCGAGGGCCACGAGAACAAGACGTACGAACTGGGCGGCGACGAGGCCTGGGGCTTCGCCGACTTCGCCGCCGAACTGAGCCGGCAGACCGGCCAGGAGATCACGTACCGGCAGGTCTCCGTGGCGGACTACCAGGGCATCCTGTCCGGCGCGGGGCTGCCGGAGCCGGTCGCCGCGATCCTCGCCGGCGTCGACGCCTCCATCGAGAAGGGCGAACTGGTGGTCGACAGCGGTGACCTGTCCCGCCTGACCGGCCGCCCGGCCACCCCGCTGGCCGAGGCGATCGGCGCCGCCCTCAAGGGCTGAGCCCCAAAGGCTCGGCGGCTCTCCCTCTCCGGGCGGGGCAGCCCGGACACCGCTCACCCGTCCCCGCCTGTCATGACCGTATGGCGATACGTGCATGACAGGCGGCCGTGCCCGGCGCTACCTTCTTGCTTGCCGCGCCAGGGCGCGGCCCGGCACACCACGAGGGGAGGGCCCGTGACCGAGAAGTCGGACGGTGAAGGGCGCACGGGACTGCTGAACGGCTTCGCGGCCTACGGGATGTGGGGGCTCGTGCCCCTCTTCTGGCCGCTGCTCAAACCCGCCGGCGCGGCGGAGATCCTGGCCCACCGGATGGTGTGGTCCCTGGGGTTCGTCGTGGTCGCGCTCCTGGTCGTACGGCGCTGGGCCTGGGCCGGGGAACTGCTGCGGCAACCGCGCAGGCTCGCGCTGATCGTGGTGGCCGCCGCGGTGATCACCGTCAACTGGGGCGTCTACATCTGGGCGGTGAACAGCGGGCACGTCGTGGAGGCCTCCCTCGGATACTTCATCAACCCGCTGGTCACCATCGCGATGGGCGTGCTGATCCTCAAGGAACGGCTGCGGCCCGTGCAGTGGGCCGCGGTCTCCACCGGCGCCGCCTCCGTGCTCGTGCTCACCGTCGGCTACGGCCGGCCGCCGTGGATCTCCCTCTGCCTCGCCTTCTCCTTCGCCACGTACGGCCTGGTCAAGAAGAAGGTCAACCTCGGTGGCGTCGAGTCGCTGGCCGCCGAGACCGCGGTGCAGTTCCTGCCCGCGCTCGCCTATCTGCTGTGGCTGGGCGCGCACGGCGAGGCGACCTTCACGAGCGAGGGCCCCGGACATGCCGTGCTGCTCGCGTCCACCGGCCTCGTCACCGCGGTGCCGCTGGTCTGCTTCGGCGCCGCGGCGATCCGCGTGCCACTGTCGACCCTCGGCCTGCTCCAGTACCTCGCGCCGGTCTTCCAGTTCCTGCTCGGCGTCGTCTACTTCCACGAGTCGATGCCGGCCGAGCGGTGGGCCGGGTTCGCCCTGGTGTGGCTGGCGCTGTCCCTGCTGACCTGGGACGGGCTGCGCTCGGCCCGCCGGGCCGCCCAGGTGCGGGCCCGTCTCGGCGCGGCGGGCACCCCGCCCGCCCCAGGCCCCCGCGTCTCCTCGCCTTCCTCTCCCGACTGCTCTCCCGACTCCGCTCCCGCGGTGGAGGCGTAGTCGGCCGACTCCCTCTGATCACCCTGGGTGACGTCAACCTCGTGGGGCGAGAGGGACGAGGTCCGTCGATCCGCCCGCAACCGGCGGTTTGCGGGCAAAGTGGTCACATGACCGAGACAGAGACGTCCGCGGCACGCCCGCCCGCGCCGGTGCACTGGAAACTCGTCGTCGACGCCGCCGACCCGCACGCGCAGGCCGACTTCTGGGCGGGCGCGCTGCACTACGAACCGGAGGACAACAGCGCCTTCGTCGAACGGCTGCTGGAAGCCGGCGCGCTGCCGGGCGCGGACACCGTCGAGTACCACGGCCGCCCCTCGTTCCGGGATCTGATCGCCGTACGGCACCCGGACGACCCCTACGACCCCGAGCGCGGTACCGGGCTGGGGCGCCGGCTGCTCTTCCAGCGGGTGACCGGGACGAAGACCGGCAAGAACCGCCTCCACCTCGACCTGCACCCCGGCGAGGGCCGGCGGGCGGACGAGGTGGAGCGGCTGAAGGCACTGGGAGCGAGTGTGCTCCGCGAGGTGTGGGAGCCCGCCGGGCAGTGGGTCGTGATGGCGGACCCGGAGGGCAACGAGTTCTGCGTGCACTGAGGCCCCGCCGACGGGCCGGGGTTCCGCACCGACCCCTGCGGGCGTGCCGGTCCGCGGGCCGGGTCAGACGCTCCCTGCCCGCGGGCCTCTCCCGGGCGTTCCGCCTATTTCTCCTGTTCCGTCCGTTCGGCTCGTCCATCCTGCTTCGCCCGTTCGGCTCGCCCGGAGCGTTCCGCCCGTTCGGTGAGACGGTCCATACGGGCGCGGACGGTCTCGAGTTCCTCGATGTCGTCGGCGGCCGGGCCCTCACCGGCGGCCAGTTCGGTCCACAGGGCGATCAGCTCCTGGCCGAGGCGCAGTCCCTCCTCGGGGTCGCGCACCGCCCGCCAGGCGGTGGCCGCGCCGCGCACGTCCCCGTAGGCACCCTCGGTGTCGCCCGCCGCGAGGTGGACGCGTGCCAGGTCGAGCGAGAGGGCGAAGGCACGCAGCGGGTCGCCGGCCAGGTAGGCGATGTACGCCGACAGTTCGCGCACCCGCAGCACCTCGGGGTGCGCCGCGCCGAGCGTGCCGGACGCCTCCGTGACGGTGCGTTCCGCCAGGGCCGCCGCCTC
This sequence comes from Streptomyces sp. NPDC006743, assembly GCF_040703815.1. Lineage (NCBI taxonomy): Bacteria > Bacillati > Actinomycetota > Actinomycetes > Kitasatosporales > Streptomycetaceae > Streptomyces > Streptomyces sp. NPDC006743. The sequence goes on from NZ_JBEYJA010000070.1 coordinate 24,880, forward strand.
CTCGATGCGTCCCGCCCGCACGGCCTCGTTGACCTGGGCCAGGGGCTCGGCGAGCAGGACCGCGCCGCCTTCGCCCGCCAGGGTCCGCGGATCGTCGCCCAGCACGGCCTCGGCCACCGCGTCGAAGCCGCGGGCCGGGGCGGGCTTGGGGTCGGGGTCGAGACCGGTGGCGGCTTCCGGGTCGACGACGGGAGCGGGGCCGGCTCCGCCCCCGAGACCGAGCGCGTTCCTCGTTCCGGTTCGGGTTCCGGTTCCGGTTCCGGTTGCAGGAAGGGAGACGGGGAGGGGTGCGGGTTCCGCGAAGGCGGGGGCCGGGGGGCCCGGCACGGCCGGCGGCCGCCCGCCGGCACCCGCACCCGCACCGGCCGACGGGCCGGAGTCCATCACCGGCGGCGGTCCGAAGCGCCCCGTCGGGGCCGCTGCCGTGCCGGGCGGGGTGGCCGGGGCGGGCTCCGCGGCGCCGTCGCCCACGGGGGCGGACCCGGAACCCAGTGCGATGGTCGGTGCGGATCCGGAGGAGGACAGCCCCCCGGGCACCGCCTGCGGCGGCTGCGCCGGCTCCTGGGACGGGTCCGGTGTCTGGGCGGGGCCCGGTTCCTGGGACGGATCCGAAGCCGGGGACGGCCCCCAGGCCGGGGACTGACCCGAAGCCGGGGCCGGGTCCTGGGACGGCTTCGCCTCCTGGGACACCTCCGGCGGCCTCCGCAGCACCTGCGTCGCGCGCTCCGTCAGCGGCCGGGCCGGCTCCCCCGGTGCCGCGCGCAGCGGCTGGGCCGTGAACGTGCTGGAGCCGTCGCCGTGGACCTGGAGGGGGACGACGTAGCCGATGCGTTCGTCGGTGACCGTCGCGCGGACGGGGCGGCCGGTGGCGAGGGCGATGCGGTGGAGGTGGTTCAGTACGGCCTGCTGGATCTCCTCGCCGGGCGCCGAGTCCACCCGTACGCCGCCGACCGAGGCCCAGGCTCCGTCGCCGGCGGCGTCCACGGGGCCGGACGGGGGCACGGGCACGTGCACCGTGATCGGCGCCGCCACGGACGCCGCCGCCGAGCGCGCGGCGCGCTTCTGTTCCCGCTTCTTCTCGCGGCTCAGTCGGTACATCGGCTCCCTCACTCGGATGCGTGCCATCCGGTCCTGCGCGTACTGTCGAGTCTCTCTGCTCGCCTGCGGTTTCCACGTCACCGCGACGTCACAGACTCGCACCAGGAACCGCTGTCCTGTGACCGGGGTAACGCTGCGAGCACCAAGATCGTCGTGGTGACCACGGAGGGAACGGGCATGCGAACGGACATGCGGCAGGGACCGGAGATATGGCTCCGCGGACCCGTGACGGCCACGGAACCGGCAGCCGCGGCGCCGGCAGCCGCAGGACCGGGGACTGCCGGTCCGGTACCGGGAGGACCGGTACCGGGAGGACCGGTCGCGGCCGGACCGGGCGCGGGCGGTGCCGCCGGCCCGGGGCTCCTGCGTGCCACGCCCCGGCGGTACTCGTGGGTGGCGACGCACGGCGGCGCGGGCACGACCACGCTCGCCGCCGTCTTCGGCGGCCACGACTGCGGGCGGGAGTGGCCCGGCCCCGACGCCCCGCGCTCGGTGCTGCTCGTCGCACGGACCCACGCGAGCGGGCTGGACGCCGTCGTCCGGGCGCTCGAGGTGTTCCGCCGGGGACAGGCACCGGCGGGGCTCGACCTGGACGCCGTGGTGCTCGTCGCGGACGCGCCGGGCCGGCTCCCGCGCCCGCTCGCGCAGCGGGTACGCCCGATCGAGGCCGTCGTGGACGTCCACCACGTGCCGTGGGTACCGGCCTGGCGCCTCGGCGACCTGAGCGGCCGCCCACCGCGTGAGGCGGAACCGCTGGCCCGCCTCACCGGCCTGGCGCACGGTGCCCGCTGACCCGCGCCGGCCCTACGCGGTGACGTCCTTGGCCGTGAACCGCGCCCAGGCCGCCGAGCCGAACACCGCCGCGTACAGCGCCTGAAGCTCCAGGTTCTTCACCAGCCCGTCCCAGTAGACCGGCTCGCGCATGAGGTCGGCGAAGGACAGCCAGTAGTGCGGGAAGAGGTACGGCTGGACGGTGTGCAACTGGGGTATCTGGTCGACGATCTGAACGGTGATCAGCAGTCCCACCGTCGTCGCCATGGCGGCGATGCCGCTGTTGGTCAGCGTGGAGACGAACAGGCCGAGAGCGGCGATGCCGGTCAGGGAGGCGGCGACGACGACGGCGATCAGCAGGGCGCGGCCCCGCCCCTGGCCGAAGCTGATCTGCGTACCGGAGATCGTCGTCAGATCGCCGAGCGGGAAGAGCAGCGCGCCCACGGCGAGGGCGGAGACGGCGACCACCAGCGTCGCGACGAGGCAGAAGACCAGGGTCGTGGCGTACTTGGTGAGCAGCAGCCGGGTGCGGCCCGCGGGGGCGACCAGCAGATAGCGCAGGGTGCCCGCACCGGCCTCGCCGGCGATCGAGTCGCCCGCGATCACGCCGACGGCCAGCGGGAGGAAGAACGGCAGGGTCGCGGCCAGGGCGGTGAAGACCAGGAACAGTCCGTTGTTGGTGATCTGCGCGATGAACGCCGGTCCCCCGCCACCGCCCCCGGCCGACGCCCCGCCGCGCGTCTCGATCCGGACGGCCACCCCGACCAGGACCGGCACGGCGGCCAGCACGCCCAGCAGGGCGAGCGTGCGCCAGCGCCGGAAGGTGGTCCGCAGCTCGTCGCGGAGCAGCCCGAGGGTCCACAGCGGGTTGGGGCGCGGTCCGTCCGATCCGCGCGCGGGAGGCCCGACCTGAGCCGCCGTCCCGCGCGCGGGAGGCTCGGCCCGGCCCGCCGTCTCAGCCCGCGACATCGAATCCCTCCCCGGTGAGTGCCACGAACGCGTCCTCCAGCGAGGCCCGTTCGACTCCGAAGCCGCGGACGCGGACGCCCGCCGTCACCAGCGCCGCGTTCACCTCGGCGAGATCACCGGACGGCGGCTCGCCGGTCACCCGGTCCTCCGTCACGGTCACGTCCCCCACGCCCTGTTCCTTCAGCACCCGGGCCGCCTCGGCCCCGTCGGGCGTGGTGACCACCAGCCGGCCACGCGTCCCGGCGGCCAGCTCGGCCACCGGGCCCTGGGTGACCAGCCGGCCCTGGGTCATGACGGCCGCGTGCGTACACACCTGTTCGATCTCGTCGAGGAGGTGGGAGGAGAGGAAGACCGTGGTGCCGTCGGAGGCCAGCTCCCTGACGAGGGAGCGGATCTCCCGCATGCCCTGCGGGTCGAGACCGTTGGTGGGCTCGTCCAGGACGAGCAGTCTGCGCGGCCGCAGCAGGGCGGCGGCGAGACCGAGGCGCTGCTTCATCCCCAGGGAGTAGTTCCGGGCCTTCTTGCCGGCGGCCGCCGTGAGGCCGACCCGGTCCAGCGCGGCGGCGGCCCGGGCGCGCCGGGTGCGCGGGTCGGCGGTCGGGTCGGCCGCGTCGTGCCGCAGCAGGTTGTCCCGCCCGGAGAGGAAGCCGTACAGGGCGGGACCTTCGATCAGCGCGCCGACGTGCGGCAGCACGCTGCGCGCGGAGCGGGGCATGGGCTGCCCCAGAACCCGTGCGGTGCCGGAGGTGGGTTCGATGAGCCCCATCAGCATCCGGATGGTGGTGGTCTTTCCGGAGCCGTTGGGACCGAGGAAGCCGAAGACGCTGCCCGCCGGGACGGTCAGGTCCAGACCGTCGACGGCGAGCTGTCCCCCGCGGTAGCGCTTGGTGAGCGCACGGGTGCGGATGACGCTGCCGCCGGTGTCGCCCGCCCCCTCGCCGGCGCCGTCCCCGCGGCCACGGCGCTCACCGCGCTCACCGCCGCCGCCCTCCGCGTCGTCCATCGGCTTCCTCGCTCCCTCGTGCCCCCGGCCCGTCTACCGCGCGGAGTCCGCCGCCTTCACCAGCGCGTCCTTGGTGACGGCACCGGCGTAGACCTTGCCGTCGTCCGTGATCAGCGCGTTGACCAGGCGGGTGGAGAAGACCGTGCCCTTGCCGAACGTGCCGGTCACGTGGTCACCGAGCGAGCCAAGGAAGCCGCTGAGGTTTCCGCTGCCGGAGTCCGTCGGGAGGCCGCCCTTGGCGCCCGTGTCGAAGGTGGCGATGGAGTTCCAGCCCTTGCCGATGACCTTCATGCCGTCCTTGGCGAGGCCCTTGTCCGGGGAGAAGTCCTTCGGCGGGGTGAGGCCCTGGTGCGGGGCGCCGGGCGTACGGGCGTGCTCGCCCGCCTTGCCGTCCTTCCCCTCGGTGATCTTCGCGCCCTTGGGCGGCGTGAAGTCGAACGTGGAGGCGGCCGGCGCGGCGAAGCTGATCTGGGTGAACCCCGCGTCGAGCACGGCGGCGCCGCCGCTCGCCGGGGTGAGCGTGAACTTCAGGGGCAGCCCGGTCCTGGAGTCCACCGCGATGCTGATCGCGCCGACGGTGGTGCCCGAGGCGTGCTTGGGCTTGATCACCAGTTTGTAGGCGTCCCGGCCGGCGACCTGTGCGGTGCCGTCGACCGTGACCGAGGTGGTGTCGTCGACCGACTTCAGGGCCTCGTCGGCGAAGTCCTTGGGCGTGGCGGGGACCCGCTGCTCCTTGCCCTTGTCGCCGTGCTCGGCGGCGGTGCCGTGGTAGACCTCGTTGGACTTGCTGTCGTAGCCCCAGACGTCCTTGCCGTTGTGCACGAGGCTGTACTCGGCGGCGCTCTCGACCAGCGAGAGCTTCTGCCGGTCCGGGCCGTCGCCCGCGATCCGCAGGGTGTGCGTGCCCGAGAGCAGCTCCGTCAGCTTGGCGGCCGGGTCGGCGGCCGAGCCGTCGCCGCCGCCCTTGACGGCGCCGGAGGCCAGGCTGCTCTCCAGGCCGCCGAGGCTGGGCAGCCCGAGGTCGGTGCTGATCTTGACCGTGCCGGACAGCCGCTGGGCGTCCGACTTGGCGATCTTCTCGATGAGTTGCTGCGCGTTGATCTTCGGCAGGTCGGGGTCACCGGAGTCGGCGAGTGCCGGGACGAGCCCGATGGTCGCCGCCGCCACCCCCACCACCGCGACCGGGACGACATACCGCGCGGCCTTGCGGCGCGCCGAGTGCCTGCCGTCCGCCTCCGCGGTGCCGTCCCTGGTGTCGTCGGATTCGTACGGTGCCATGTGTGCCTTACCTCCGTCGTCGGCGGCGGCTGCCCGTGTGCACTGCTCCCACCCCAAGCCGCCATTCTCACCCGAATCGGTGAGGAGTGGTGTGGTCCGTGCTTCCATCTGACCAAATCGGCGGGGAGGAAGCGTCAGACCCCGGAGCCAACTCCGTGTACGCCTGCGGTATGACACGTAAGGGCGGCGGCTCCCCTGCCCCGTAGGGGTCAGGGTGGAGACGCCGCCCTTAGAGCTGCGAACAAAAGGGGCGCCCGGCTCGCGACGCCCGGCACGCACGCTCGCGGCGTTGCCGAAAGGCCCTGGTAGCTCCGCTACAAGGACCT
>NZ_JBEYJA010000071.1:0-29088 GCF_040703815.1 Streptomyces sp. NPDC006743
ACCGCGGCCAACTCCCCACCCATCACACCCCGTCAACGACACACCCGATCAAACGGACACGCCACCGGCGAGTGAACCTGACCAAGCACTACTAGGCAGAGGGTCGGCCGATGCAGGGCATCGCGGATGGCTGCTCGCGTCGGCTGGCCATCGGAAATGGTCGGTGCAGTCCGGTCGACAGTACGGGCCATCACGGCCAGGCACGTCACGCAGTACCGCCCGCGGGTGGACCGTCCCCGTCAGCCTCACGCCGAGCAGGAGCCACCTCGTAAGCAGAGAGGCCGATCACTCTCTGCCGTAACTACTACACCACACAGAGCGACACTCACGCAAGACGCATTTTGAATGTCAGTTTGGCTGACCTCTGCTCAGTCTGCTGTGGGACGAGGCCAGTCCGGCTGCACTATCACCTGCCTCGCTGAAGCCGAGACACAGAGACGTGAGCGCCTCGGACACGAGGGAATGGGACACCGGGAGCCGAGCGAGCTGCGCGCAGGGGCCCGGGCCTACCACTCGGGCGCGCGTTGTCAGCGAGCGGGGCCGGAGACGATCCCGAGGTTCATCAGGCGGTATGTCATGGCCGTCTCGCTCAACTGAAATCGCTTGGCCAGGACCTGCACAAGGTCCTCCGTCGTCCGGAAGCTGATGCGCTGCGTCGCCCGGCGAACCATCTCCTCCGGTGCCAGCAGCGCCGCAGCGAATCGGTTAGCGTCGACTTCCTCGCGGTCAGTGGCCATGCTCGACACCGCGTTGCGGTAGTTCACGCGTGCGTCGGTGTCCAGGATCAGCGGACGCCCTTCATGCAGGCGCAGATGCCCCAGTTCGTGCGCCACCGTGAAGCGCTGCCGCTCGAACGAGTGCGCCTCGTTGACGCCGATGATGCAGCTTCCGTCTTTGCGTAGGAGCATGCCTGAGACGTCGTCGTCCATACCCTGAGGGACGACCAGGACGTCGAGTCGCTCGGCCAGTTCGAACGGGTTGACCGGCGGTGCGTCGATCCGAAACTCCCGCAGCAGCCCACGAGCCGCCAGGTCAGCCTTCGCCACGAGCGTCCATCCTCTCCGATGCATGTGCCCACACGGCGGCGACATCGGCAGCGTGACGTGCAGCAAGGCCGGATGCCTCATCAAGCTGGAGCCGCGGAAGAAGATCCGAGAGTTCCACGTTCACCGCTGCAGCAATCAAAGCTAGTCGGTAGAGGGGCGGGGTCTGGGACCCGGATTCGATGTTCGTGATCGAACCGCGCGATAGCCCCGCTCGTCGGCCTACATACTCCTGCGTCACCCCGGCACGCGTCCGCGCTTCACGAATCAGCCGGGCAACGGCCGCGTTGAATTCCCGCTCTTCCACATCGCCCCCAAGCGCCGCCAGTCTCCCTGACAACCTACTTCCCTGCCCTTCGCTCGACCAGGTACTCGCAGGCGCGCCACACGCGACGCTGACCGCAGCGGACGCATCACAGAGCGTGATCCGCACCTCCCTGAAGTAGTGATATTCCGCCCGCCACAGATGGCAGCAGTGGCCGAAATCATCGACAGGCTGTCCCGGCCGCGGTGCGGGGCGGTGGAGACCGCTCAGCCACGCGATGGCGCACTCGACCACCCGGCGGTGCCCTCCCCTACGTGGTCCGCAGACGGTCGTACCCAAGCCAGCAGGCGACGCAGCAACAGAGCCTCGTCCGCGTCACGCGGGGCCGTCAGTGCGGTGCGCAGGGCCTGTTCGGCGTGAGCGGCGCGGCCAGAAGCGAGCAGCTCTTGCGCAGCCTGCCAACGGGTCTTGATGCCGGCTTCGGGAGCCGTGACCACTTGGCACCACAGGATGGTTGCTGCGTCCGAGTGTCCTTCCGCAGTCAGCAGCGCGGCCAAGGGCACACTCTGGTCGGCCGTCAGGCGCACTGCGGCCCGGATCCGGTCCACGATGCTGGCCGCCGCCTCCCGGCCTTCCACCGCCAGCCATGCCTTGACCACGGCCTCCAATTCGCGACCGACCAGACCAGGATCCGCCAGAAGCTCCTGGCCCAGCACCCGTACGGCCGCCGCCTCACCGTACTCGGCGAGCAGGGGCAGCAGTGCCGCCCGCAGAGCAGGGCCGCCGTACGGGCGGTCGCGCAGGGCGGCGAGCACCTCTGCGCAGGCGTCCTCCGCGGCGAGCCGGAACAGGACACGCGCGGCCGAGACAAAGCCACCGTGCCCACTGCCCGGATGACGGAGCAGACGTCGCGCCAGCGGCAGCAGGGCGCCCGCGTCAGCGCCGGCCGCCCCTGCCAGGTCCCGCAGCGCGGTGGCGTAGGAGTCCGCATTCGCTCGGCGCCGGTCCAGCCAGCTGAGGACCTCCTCGGCGCCCGATGGGCCGAGGGACCGGACGAGCGCCATGGCCTGCCGCCCGAGGCTGTGCCGAAGGTCGGGATCCGGATCGACGAGGCTGAGCCGGACCACTTCCGCCGCCTGGCGCGCATACCCCGCCTCAACCAAGTCAATGGCGATGCTCGGGCGTTCGTCGGAGTTCCACACCTGGTATCCACGCAGCAACTCGACCAGGCCGTCGGCGGCCTTCGCCCCCTCCTGGTCGAGCCAGCTGTGCACCACATCGTTGATCGATTCGCTGTCCGTGCTGTTCTCGATGGTGTACGCCAGGAACGGGAGCGCCTCTTCAACCAGCCCGAAGAGGAACAGCACCTGCGCCAGGGCGGCCTTGGCCCACTGCCGGGTACGGGTGCGACCTGCCACCGCCGCCTTGACGCGCGGCGCGGCCGACGGCCCCTCCAACTGGTACCAGAACTGCCCAGCCCGCCACAGGGTTCCCCCGTTCTCCTCATTGCCGGCCAGGACGGAGCACGCGAACTCGGCCAGTCCATCGGTACACCCCAGTGCGGCGAGTTCCTCCGCGGCCGTCAGGCGAAGCCAGGTGGAAGCCGTCGGCGAAGCGAGTACGTCCGACAGCAGCCCGGCCCGGCGATCCGTATCGGCGGGGTCGAGCGCGGCCAGTTCCCGGCAGCACTCCAAGGCGCCGTCCCCTGGGAGTCGCCGGCCGAGATCCTGGAGCAGGGCGACCCCTTTGGGAAGCGAGGCGACCTCTGCGTACGCCGCAGCCGCGCCGACGCGCAAGGAGACGTCGAGTCCGTCGGTCTCCGCGATCCTCCGCAGCTTGGCTGCGAGGCGACGGTTGCCCCGCAACTGGGACAGCTCCCGTAACACCTGGCGGCCACGGCCGCGGTAGCGGTCAAGGCCCTCGTAGTCGTGACCGAGATCCGCCACCCGGTCGATGACCGCCTCCTCCAGCGCCTCCCCCAGCCGCACACCGGAGGTGATCAGCCGCAGAGCCATGATTCGGTGGTCGAGATCGCCGGCCAGCAGATGCCGTACGAGCAGGGTCACGTCGTGCCCCGGGCGCCGGGCCCACAGAGCGAAGGTGAACAGCACCCGGTTTCGGGAGGACGGGCTGCGGATATCACCGGCCCAATCGTCGAGGTCCGGGAAATCCGCCGGGATGCGGGCGGCCTCCTCCCTCGCGGCAAGGAACTCCGCGAACGACAGGTGCAGGAACGCCAGCTCACCGTGGTCGTGAACGAGGGCCCCACTCTGCCCCAGGAACTGCCCCAGCTCATCGCGGGCCCCTGCGGGCCAGGCCAGCTCCCCAGGCAACTCCGTGTTCAGCCACCGCACCGCGGCGTCCAACAGAGAAGCGGAGGCACTCGCGGTGCGGACCCCCGCCAGATGAGCCACCAGGTGATCCCGGTGGTCCAGCAGCCACTCGGCCAGCCGTCCCTGGCCACGTCGCTCCCAGCGGGCCCGGAACCCCTTGTCCACCTCGTCCGCGCTCTCCCGAGCAGTGGCGACATCGGCGAGAAACTGCTCGTACAGTGCGACCCGTCCGCGCGGCAGCGGCGCGCCGGGATTCCGGCTGCGGTGCGCGGCGGCGATGGTCGTCAGCAATGGCACCTGCAGCACCTCACCGAGACCGGCGTGCCCGACCTCCTCCAGGAAAGCACGGGCTTCGGCGGCCGGATCATCGGATCCCTGGGCAGCGAACCAGCGCCGGGCGAAGGCCAACTGCTGCTCGGAGTCGAACCCGGTGAGTGTGTAGAAGCCCATGGACGGCAGGTCCCGCAGGGGCGTCAGCTCGTCCTGCGGAAGCGGCCGGGAAGTGATCAGTAGCCGGAAGACACCGTGCGGCCGGATCTCCCGGGCAAGATTCTTGAGGATCAACTGCCGCTCGTCCGGTGAAACGACCTCGTCAAGGCCATCGACGATCACCAGCCAGCGCGCCCCGTGCGGCCTTACAGCGAATCGATCGGATGGAACGGCGCTGCGCAGCGTCCCGGCGCGGTCGGCGGCATCACTGAGCTGTTGGTGGAAAGCACGGCGGATCCGCAGGTCGGTCGCCGTGACCCGTAACGGGACTACCGCCTCCTGACACCAGGGATCCTCCGCCCTCTCCTCGCGCAACCAGTAGCGGGCGAGCTGCCGGACCAAATGGCGGCCGAGAGTGGTCTTGCCCGCGCCCGGACCACCGGTGACGAACAGGTGGTCGTGGGCGGACAAGGCGGCGGCCAGGGTCGGTGCGGGGCCCGTGGTGCGCGGCGCGTGCCGTGTGGCGTTCTCGGAGAGCGGCTGGAGATCCTGCTCGATGTGGATGTGGGACAACGGGGGTTTGCGTACACCCAGCAGGTCGTACGGGAACTGCTCAGCGGCCTCCGCCTGGCTGCCGAGCAGGTCCTCGAGCCAGGCATCGGGCAGCGGAATGTCGGACCACGCAGCGGGAACAGGGCCGGGCTCGGCCCGCCGGGCGGCCAGCTTCCGACGCTCCAGCGCGAACCGTGCCCGGCCCCAGACGTCGGCGACCGCCTGCCGTGGCAGCCCCAGAACCTCGCCGAACTGCTCGGTGGTGGACAGCTCGTGAAGCCGACGAGCACCGATGATGTCGTAGACCGTGTTCTTGCCGGGCACCCGGTGATCCGTACCACGCGCGGAAAGGAAGGCGTGGGCGGTGTCGTATCCGGCGGTCCGCAGGGCCGCAAGGAACCATTCCGCCAGTTCGCGAAGTTCGGGTCGCGCTCGGCCGGTGGTGACGGGCCTTCCGCCGCCCATGTCCTCCCCCTCACCCAGTGATCGGTTTCCCCCCGGTTTCCACACGCTAGACGGAAATTCGGGCGGCCGCGGAGAGTTGGCGTCACCGGTTCAACTGCCGGAAATCAACTCGATGACAGAAGGAGAAAGGTCCCCATGGTCGGTGCGGTGAACGCGGCTGCGGCCTCGGCGGGTGGGTACGGGTGGCTGCTCATGGTCCTCGTGGTGCTCGCTGGGTCGGCACGGTGGTGGGTGCGCCACCGGACGGAGGAGCGCCGGGAACGAGAGCGTGAGCGGCAGTACACCCGGCGAATCGAAGCGGCCGTGTCCGGCACGGAGTCCCGTCACCGCGCAGAGGTTGTAGCCGCCTGCGCCGGACTGAAGCGTCAGTTGCGATCGCAGTGACGACGAGAGTGGTTCAGGTCCCAGTGAGCTGTGGGCTGATCGCGGGCAACACCCCCGTCTGCCCTGAAGGTGCCACATTCCTCTTCCACCGAGCGGAGGTTCATGCCCTACCGCGTACCTCCGAGCCTCGGCCATGATCCAGCCCGGGACCTCACCGGCATCCCAGCACCATCCCAGCACGGTACGGATGACCAGGGAGGACGACAGGTAACGAGGTGTCAGCTTTCCCAGCACCATCCCAGCACGGGAAAAAACCAGGGGCCCGACCCCGATGAGTCGAACCCCTTCCGACCTGCATGTTTGGCAGATCAGCGATGCAGCGGTAAGTCACCCGCTACACATTGAAGCGGAACTCCACCACGTCCCCGTCCTGCATCACGTAGTCCTTGCCCTCCATGCGGGCCTTGCCCTTGGCCCGGGCCTCGGTGACGGAGCCGGTTTCGATGAGGTCTTCGAAGGAGATGACCTCCGCCTTGATGAAGCCCTTCTGGAAGTCGGTGTGGATGACGCCGGCGGCCTCGGGGGCGGTGGCGCCCTTCTTGATGGTCCAGGCGCGGGATTCCTTGGGGCCGGCCGTCAGGTAGGTCTGCAGGCCGAGGGTGTCGAAGCCGACGCGGGCGAGGGTGGCCAGGCCCGGCTCGTGCTGGCCGACGGACTCCAGGAGTTCCAGGGCCTCCTCCTCGTCCAGCTCGGCGAGGTCCGCCTCCAGCTTGGCGTTGAGGAAGATCGCCTCGGCGGGGGCGACCAGGGCGCGCTGCTCGTTCTTGAAGTCCTCGTCGGTCAGCTCGTCCTCGTCGACGTTGAAGACGTAGAGGAAGGGCTTGGTGGTGAGCAGGTGGAGGTCGTGCAGCAGCTCCGCGCGCTCGGTGCCCTGGAGGATGCCATGGGAGAAGAGGGTGTCGCCCTTCTCCAGGATCTCCTTGGCCTCCTCGACGGCCTTGACCTTCGGCGCCACGTCCTTCTTGATCCGCGACTCCTTCTGGAGGCGCGGGAGGACCTTCTCGATCGTCTGGAGGTCCGCGAGGATCAGCTCGGTGTTGATCGTCTCGATGTCGTCCTTGGGCGAGACCTTGCCGTCGACGTGCACGACGTTCTCGTCCTTGAAGGCTCGGATGACCTGGCAGATCGCGTCCGACTCGCGGATGTTCGCGAGGAACTTGTTGCCCAGTCCCTCGCCCTCGCTGGCGCCGCGCACGATGCCGGCGATGTCGACGAAGTCGACCGTGGCCGGCAGGATCCGCTCCGACTTGAAGATCGAGGCGAGCTGGGCGAGGCGACCGTCCGGAACACCCACGACACCGACGTTGGGCTCGATCGTGGCGAACGGGTAGTTGGCCGCGAGCACGTCGTTCTTGGTCAGGGCGTTGAACAGGGTCGACTTGCCGACGTTCGGCAGACCGACGATTCCGATCGTGAGCGACACGTTGCGACTTCCCGTACGTGAGGAGACTGGGGGCCAGGGGGCCGATCCACCAGTCTACGGCGTGCGGCGTCCCGTCTTCGCGACGGTTCGAACGCCTGGCCAGCCGGCCGGCCACCACAGGACCGCCACACCCGCGCGGCGTGTCAAACGGCCTATTCAACACATAAACAGACCTAGGTTGGTCCAGTGGAGCAACACTGGAGGCGACCTCAGCAGCACGGACCGCGACGCGGCAGGCCGCCGCTGCCCTCGCAGGCGGCCCAGGGGCGTACGCGGTCGCCCCGCGGCCGGGGGCAGGGGCACGGGCAGGGCGGCGCCGCGGACCGGCGTCCGGCGCGGCGTCCGGGTCCGGTGCCTGCCCGGCGCCTCCCCGTCGCCGCGCGGGACCACGCCCCGCCGCCTGTCATACAGCGGCTGCGCCAGGTGCCCAACCCCCGGCTGACGGGGCTCGGGGGCGGGCTGTTCTGCGGTGCGGTGATGTTCGTCCTGGGCTGTCTGGACGCCCTGCTCCTGGACGCCTCACCGGCCGTGTACGGGGTGCTGTTCCTGCCGGTGTGCGTACTGACCGCGGTGTGGATCCGCAGGGGCGACCTGCTGAGCGCGCCCGTGGTCGTGCCCATCGGGTTCGCCGTGGGACTGCTGCCGGTGGCCGACGGCGGTGAAGGACTCCTCGGCACGCTCATGGGCCTGGTGACCGCCCTCGCCACCCAGGCGGTGTGGCTGTACGCCGGGACGCTGATCGCGGGGGTCACGGCGCTGGTGCGGCGGGCCGCGTCGGCGCCCGCCCGGGCAGCGGAACGGGTGGGGGAACGAGCGTCCGAGCGTGCGGGGGCAGGGGCGGAGGCGAGGGCGGCGGCCCGCAGGCGCGGGTGATCTCCCGGCCGTGCGGCCCCCTCAGCGCGGCGCCCCCGGCAGCGTGCGGCCCTCTCAGCCCGGCGCCCCGCAGCGTGCGGCCTTCTCAGCGCGGCACCCCGGCAGCGTGCGGCCCCCTCAGCCCGGCACTCCCGGCAGCGGCCTCCCGCCGCCTCGATCCGCCGTCCGTCTCCCCGTCTCCCGTCCCGCCTGGCGGCCTCCAGCCGCCCCCTCACGCCTCGCCCGCGCCGCCCTCCGCCGCGCGCATCGCCGCGCCCACGATGCCCGCGTTGTTCTGGAGCCGGGCCGGGACGATCTCCGCCCGGACGCCCTCCAGGTAGGGCAGGAACTTGTGGGCCTTGCGGCTGACCCCGCCGCCGATGATGAAGAGCTCCGGGGAGAAGAGCATCTCCACGTGGGCGAGGTACTTGCGGACGCGGTGGCCCCACTGCTCCCAGGACAGGTCACCGTCGTCCTTGGCCTTGCTGGAGGCCCGCTTCTCCGCCTCGTGGCCGTCCAGCTCCAGGTGGCCCAGCTCAGTGTTGGGGACGAGGACGCCGTCGACGAAGACCGCGCTGCCGATGCCGGTGCCGAAGGTGAGCAGCACGACGGTGCCGCCGCGGCCGCGGCCCGCGCCGAAGTGCATCTCGGCGACGCCCGCCGCGTCCGCGTCGTTGACCACGGTCACCGGCAGTCCGCCCAGCCGCTCGCCGAACAACGCGCGCGCGTCGGTGTCGATCCAGCTCTTGTCGACATTGGCCGCCGTACGCACCGTGGCGCCGCCGGTGACCACGCCCGGGAAGGTCAGTCCGACCGGTCCGGTCCAGCCGAAGTGGGCGACGACCTCCCGGACACCGTCGGCCACGCCCTCGGGGGTCGCCGGGTGCGGGGTGAGCACCTTGTGGCGCTCCTGGGCCAGGTCGCCCTTGTCGAGGTCCACCGGGGCGCCCTTGATCCCCGACCCGCCGATGTCCACACCGAAGATCTGCATGGCTCCACGTTACGGCGTGCCACCGACAGTCACGCCGGGCGCGTACCGTGGGAGGCCTCCCGCGCGCGGGAGGCCGTTCCGCCTCAGCCCGGCGCCGTACGCGGTCCGCCTCAGCCCTGCGCCGTGCCCGACCCGCCGCGCTCGGCGGTCAGTGCCGCCGCCTCCTCGCGCAGGTCGCGGCGCAGCTCCTTGGGCAGCGAGAAGGTGATCGACTCCTCGGCCGCCTTGACGATCTCCACGTCCCCGAAGCCGCGCTGCCCGAGCCATTCGAGCACCTGCTCGACCAGGACCTCCGGCACGGAGGCGCCCGAGGTCACGCCGACCGTGGTGACGCCCTCCAGCCAGGCCTCGTCGATCTCGTCGGCGAAGTCGACCAGGTGGGCCCGGTCGGCGCCCGCCAGCTTGGCGACCTCCACCAGCCGCTTGGAGTTGGAGGAGTTGCGGGAGCCGACCACGATGACCAGGTCGGCCTCGGCGCCCATCTGCTTGACGGCGAGCTGGCGGTTCTGCGTGGCGTAGCAGATGTCGTCGCTGGGCGGCGAGATCAGCTGCGGGAACTTCTCCTTCAGCGCGTCGACCGTCTCCATGGTCTCGTCGACCGACAGCGTCGTCTGGGAGAGCCAGACCACCCGCGACGGGTCGCGCACCTCGACGTTCGCCACGTCGCCGGGGCCGTCGACGAGCTGGATGTGGTCGGGGGCCTCACCGGAGGTGCCGATGACCTCCTCGTGGCCCTCGTGCCCGATCAGGAGGATGTCGTAGTCCTCCTTGGCGAAGCGGACGGCTTCCTTGTGGACCTTGGTGACCAGGGGGCAGGTGGCGTCGATGGTGGCGAGGCGGCCGCGGGCGGCCTCCTCGTGCACGACGGGCGCGACACCGTGCGCCGAGAACATCACGATGTTGCCCGGCGGCACCTCCTCCGTCCGCTCGACGAAGACGGCGCCCTTCTTCTCCAGGGTCTGCACGACGTACTTGTTGTGGACGATCTCGTGCCGGACGTACACCGGGGCCCCGTACTGCTCCAGGGCCTTCTCGACGGCGATCACGGCGCGGTCCACGCCCGCGCAGTAGCCCCGGGGGGCGGCGAGCAGGACACGGCGGCCAGACGTAGCAGTCATGGGCCCCATCGTAAGGCCGCCCACGGCGCGTCGAAGATCCCGAGGGGCCATGGAACCCCCGGAGCGCTCATGGGGTGCCCTCGCTCTGGCCGGAGCCCGCGTCGTCGCCGGGCACCCTGCGTCGTCGCCGGGGGTCCGCGTCGTCGCCAGGGGTCTGCGTCGTTGCCGGGAACCCGAGTCGCTGCCGGGGACCCGCGTCGTCGCCGGGGGCCCGCGTTGTCGGTGGTGACCGTTACGCTCGCGGGCATGGCTGTCTCCACGTCCCCCGAAGCCCCGCTTCCCGTCGGTGAGGTCTCCCGGCTCATCGGCGGCTGGATCGACCGGCTCGGCGCGGTCTGGGTCGAGGGGCAGATCACCCAGCTGTCGCGGCGGCCGGGCGCGGGGGTGGTGTTCCTGACGCTGCGCGACCCGTCGTACAACATCTCCGTCGGCGTGACGTGCTACCGCGAGGTGTTCGACGCCGTCGCGGACGTCGTCGGCGAGGGCGCCCGGGTCGTCGTGCGCGCCAAGCCCGAGTGGTACGCCCCGCGCGGGCAGCTGTCGCTGCGGGCCGCCGAGATGAGGCCGGTGGGCGTCGGTGAGCTGCTGGCCCGCCTGGAGCAGCTGAAGAAGACCCTCGCGGCGGAGGGGCTCTTCGCCGCGGACCGCAAGAAGCCCCTGCCCTTCCTGCCGCAGCTGATCGGACTGGTGTGCGGCCGGGCCTCCGCCGCCGAGCGGGACGTCCTGGAGAACGCCCGGCACCGCTGGCCCGCCGTCCGCTTCGAGGTGCGCAACGTGCCCGTGCAGGGCGTGCACGCCGTCCCGCAGGTCGTGCAGGCCGTCAAGGAACTCGACGCGCTCGACGACGTGGACGTGATCGTCGTGGCGCGCGGCGGCGGCAGCGTGGAGGACCTGCTGCCGTTCTCCGACGAGCAGCTCGTCCGCGCGGTCGCCGCGTGCCGTACGCCGGTCGTCTCGGCGATCGGCCACGAGCCGGACACGCCGCTGCTGGACTACGTCGCCGATCTGCGCGCCTCCACGCCCACCGACGCGGCCAAGAAGGTCGTGCCGGACGTCGGCGAGGAGGCCGAGCGGGTACGGCAGCTGCGCGACCGCGCGCGCAGGTGCGTACAGGCGCACGTCGAACGGGAGGAGCGCGGCCTCGCCCACGCGCTCTCCCGGCCCGTCATGCAGGATCCGCACCGCATGCTCGACGAGCGGGCCGACCATGTGGCCGCGCTGCTGGACCGGAGCCGGCGCACCCTGCGGCACCTGCTGGACCGCGCCGACTCCGAGCTGGGGCACACCCACGCGCGCGTGGTGGCCCTCTCCCCCGCCGCGACGCTGCGGCGCGGGTACGCGGTGCTGCAGCGTGCCGACGGGCATGTTGTCCGCGATCCCGGCGAGGTGACGGAGCAGGAGACGCTGCGGGCGCGGGTCGCCGAGGGCGAGTTCACGGTTCGGGTCGACACAGGGAAGAGTCAATGACGAGCAGGACACCGGCGGCCGACGAGACGCTGGGCTACGAGCAGGCGCGGGACGAGCTGATCGACGTCGTCCGGCGCCTGGAGGCGGGCGGGACGAGTCTCGAGGAGTCCCTCGCGCTGTGGGAGCGGGGCGAGGAACTGGCCAAGGTCTGCCGGCGGTGGCTGGAGGGCGCCCGCGCCCGGCTGGACGCCGCACTGGCGGAGGAGGCCGCGCACGACGGGGACGAGGAGGGGGACGAGCGGTGAGGGAGCGCGCGGCGTGAGGTGCCACGCGGGGGGCGCTACGGGTGGACAAACCGCGCGGGCCCGGTGACAGCCGCACAGGCCCGGTGACAGGACGCGCGAGCCGCTGTGAAGGGTCGCGACGGGGGATGTCGCAGACCGCAGCCCCGACGAGCCCCGGGGAGGCCCGGGAGGCGGCCCGCGTCGGGCGGGCCCCTCAGGACGTCTGCAGTGCCTGCGCCATCTTCGTCAGCTGGGCGAAGGAGGCCGTACCCGCCACCACGGTCGTGTCGCCCTTGGCGCCCTCCGACACGAGGGCGTCGTAACGGCCGCCGCTGTACCGGGTCCAGGTGCGGCCGCCGATCTTCTGCGTGACCTTGGTCGCGCGGGAACCCTGGCTGGCGTCGTCGATGAAGTCCTTGCGCTTCTGCGTGGACTGCTCGATGGCCACGTACTGGCCGTCGGGGTCCTGGAAGCCCAGGTGCCAGCGGTCTCCCTGGTCGGCCTGGTAGCGGACCGAGGTGGCCTTCCACGTGTCCGGCAGGCCCTCGGGCGCGGCCACGGGGTAGGCGGCGGCGCGGCGCGCCGTGAGCAGTTCGACGCGGTAGTCGACCCGCTTGATGTCGGGAGCGTGATCGTCGTGCGGGACGAAGAGGTAGACGACGCCGGCCGTCGCCATGATCACGATCAGGGAGAGGATCGTGCCCCGGACTGTCTTCTGCTTGCCGTTCGAACCTGCCACGCCCCCTATCGTCGCAGGTGTCCGATCCGCTCATCCGTGGGGTCCCCTGCTCATTCTGTCCGCCCGGCGATAGAGTCGTGGCCAGAACCCTCATCCGGCCGTCGTCGTATCAGAAAGGTGCGCTCCGATGACCGAGCATCATCACTTGCCGTCCGAGCTCGATGTCCCCTCCGAGGCTCCCGACCGCAACCTCGCCCTCGAACTCGTCCGGGTGACCGAAGCCGCCGCGATGGCCGCGGGCCGCTGGGTCGGGCGCGGCGACAAGAACGGCGCCGACGGCGCCGCGGTCCGCGCCATGCGGACCCTCGTCTCCACCGTCTCGATGAACGGCGTCGTCGTCATCGGCGAGGGGGAGAAGGACGAGGCCCCGATGCTCTTCAACGGGGAGCGCGTGGGCGACGGGACCGGCCCGGAGGTCGACATCGCCGTCGACCCGATCGACGGCACGACCCTGACCGCCAAGGGCATGCCCAACGCCATCGCCGTGCTGGCCGCCACCGAGCGCGGTGCCATGTTCGACCCGTCCGCCGTGTTCTACATGGACAAGCTGGTCACCGGCCCGGACGCCGCCGACTTCGTCGACATCAACGCGCCGGTGTCGGTGAACATCAAGCGGGTCGCCAAGGCCAAGCGGGCCACCCCCGAGGACGTGACCGTGGTCGTCCTCGACCGGCCGCGGCACGAGGGCATCATCAAGGAGATCCGGGAGACCGGCGCCCGGATCAAGCTGATCTCCGACGGTGACGTGGCCGGCTCCATCCTGGCGCTGCGCGACGGCACCGGTATCGACCTGCTGCTCGGCATCGGCGGCACGCCCGAGGGCATCATCTCGGCCTGCGCCGTGAAGTGCCTGGGCGGCACGATCCAGGGCAAGCTGTGGCCCAAGGACGACGAGGAGCGGCAGCGGGCGGTCGACGCCGGGCACGACCTCGACCGCGTACTGACCACCGAGGACCTGGTCACGGGCGAGAACGTGTTCTTCGTCGCCACCGGCATCACCGACGGCGAGCTGCTGCGCGGGGTGCGCTACCGCTCGGAGACGGCGACGACCGACTCGATCGTCATGCGCTCCAAGTCCGGCACGGTCCGCCGGATCGACTCCGAGCACCGGCTGAGCAAGCTGCGCGCGTACAGCGCGATCGACTTCGACCGCGCGAAGTAGCGGACCGGCTCGGCCGCCGGACGACCGGCCTGCCGAGCCGGCGGCCTGCGCCCGGCACGACGACGGGGCGTCCCCGGTGCGGAGGGGCGCCCCGTTCGCCGTAAGGCCGTAAGGACGAGAACCGCACGGCCGGCCTGCCGCTCTGCCGACCGGCGGCAGGCCCGACCCCGGTCCGGGCTGCCGTCCTGGAAACCGGCTGCCCTCGAAGCCCGCAGTTCGAAGCCTGGAGCCGCCCGCCCCGATCGGCCCCAGCGCCCCGCCTCCCCCGCCAGGCCGCCGGGCCGCCGTCGCGCTAGCCGGCTGCCGCTATGCGGCCCGTCGCGTGGGCCACCTTGTTCAGTTCCAGGTCGCGGCGCCTGCGGCGGGCCAGGACCACGCGGCGCTCGGCGGCGGTCAGGCCGCCCCAGACACCGTACGGCTCGGGCTGCAGCAGTGCGTGCTCGCGGCACTCGACCATCACGGGACAGCGGGCGCAGACCCGCTTGGCCGCCTCCTCGCGGGACAGCCGCGCGGCCGTGGGTTCTTTCGAGGGTGCGAAGAACAGGCCGGCCTCGTCGCGCCTGCACACCGCCTCGGTGTGCCACGGTGCGTCTTGGTCCCTGTCTCGCACCGGTCCCCGCTGGGCCGGTACGGCAGCGACCTGCAGGGACGAATGCGGCGGTTGCAGCACGGTCTACTCCTGACGACGGCTTCGCGAGCGAGAGACGATGCAGCAAGGCCTACCCGCTGTGCGCGGGCCTATGCACTCAGTGGTGAACCGGCCGTTTGCTCACAGGTGCTTGCGCACATGCCTGTCGACCCTGCGCTGCACCCGGTCGAGGATGTCCGCGACGAGCTTGCCGCGCTTGGGCCGCGCCTCCACATTGCCGAGGACGGCCCAGCCGTCGACGTAGACGACGGGCGCTTCGGAGTCGGCCGCGTCCAGCGTGTCGACCTCGAAGTTGCCGAGGACGCCGCCGCCGGTGCCGCGCAGCGACACGTTCTCCGGGACGCGGATCTGGACGTCGCCGAAGACGGAGACGGCCTTGATGACGACCTGCTGGTACTCGAAGGTGGCCTCGCTGAGGTCGATCTCGACGCTGCCGAAGATCGCGTACGCGTGCAGCCGCCGTCCGGCGCGCCAGCGGCCCTTGCGGGTGGCCGAGCTGAACACCGCCACCACGTTCTCGTCGGCCTGCGGGAGTATCTCGTCGTCGGCGGGGCGCTTGGGCGGGTGGGCGGCGGAGGTGCGGTTGCGGTGGCCGGCGGGCAGGTCCTGGATGAAGACCTCCAGTTCACCGACCGTCTTGGCGTTCAGCACCCCCTCGACGCGCTCGGCGTGCTCGTCGGCCGTGAGGCGGCCCTCGGCGAGGGCGTCGCGCAGCATGTCGGCGATGCGGTCACGGTCGGCGTCCGAGGCGCGCAGCTCCGTGGCAGGGGGCGCGGTCTGCTTCTGAAGGTCCACGGCAGCAGCCTACCCAAACACGATAGATCGCGACACCTCTACGGCAGGGGGAACCGGCGGGAACTGAGCGGGACCTCACAGACCCGCCACCGGCGGCAGGTTCTACGCTGGTCGGTGCCCGCCAGCGTCGGCGGGCAGCCGTCCGTAGAGTGAGGAATGGGCTGAGATGCCTGAGTTCGCGTACACCGATCTGCTCCCCCAGGGTGAGGACACCACTCCGTACCGGCTGGTGACGTCCGAGGGCGTCTCCACCGCCGAGGGGCCCGACGGGCGTACGTTCCTCAAGGTCGAGCCGGAGGCGCTGCGCAAGCTCGCCGAGGAGGCGGTCCACGACATCCAGCACTACCTGCGCCCGGCCCACCTCGCGCAGCTGCGCCGCATCATCGACGACCCGGAGGCCAGCGCGAACGACAAGTTCGTCGCCCTGGACCTGCTGAAGAACGCCAACATCGCGGCGGCCGGCGTGCTGCCGATGTGCCAGGACACCGGCACGGCGATCGTCATGGGCAAGCGCGGGCAGAACGTCCTCACCGAAGGCGAGGACGAGAAGGCCCTCTCGCGCGGCATCTACGACGCGTACACCAAGCTGAACCTGCGCTACTCGCAGATGGCCCCGCTGACGATGTGGGAGGAGAAGAACACCGGTTCGAACCTCCCCGCCCAGATCGAGCTGTACGCCACCGACGGCGGCGCCTACAAGTTCCTGTTCATGGCCAAGGGCGGCGGCAGCGCCAACAAGTCCTTCCTGTACCAGGAGACGAAGGCCGTCCTGAACGAGTCCTCCATGATGAAGTTCCTGGAGGAGAAGATCCGTTCGCTGGGCACGGCCGCCTGCCCGCCGTACCACCTGGCGATCGTGGTCGGCGGCACGAGCGCGGAGTACGCGCTGAAGACCGCGAAGTACGCCTCCGCGCACTACCTGGACGGCCTGCCCGCCGAGGGCTCCCCGCTCGGCCACGGCTTCCGGGACAAGGAGCTGGAGGAGAAGGTCTTCGAGCTGACGCAGAAGATCGGCATCGGCGCGCAGTTCGGCGGCAAGTACTTCTGCCACGACGTGCGCGTGGTGCGCCTGCCGCGGCACGGCGCGTCCTGCCCGGTCGCCATCGCCGTCTCCTGCTCGGCGGACCGCCAGGCGGTCGCCAAGATCACGGCGGAGGGCGTCTTCCTGGAGCAGCTGGAGACGGACCCGGCGCGGTTCCTGCCGGAGACCACCGACGAGCACCTGGACGAGTCCGGTGACGTCGTGAAGATCGACCTCAACCAGCCGATGGACTCGATCCTCGCCGAGCTGACCAAGTACCCGGTCAAGACCCGGCTGTCGCTGTCCGGCCCGCTGGTCGTCGCCCGCGACATCGCGCACGCGAAGATCAAGGAGCGCCTCGACGCCGGCGAGGGCATGCCGCAGTACCTCAAGGACCACCCGGTGTACTACGCCGGTCCGGCCAAGACCCCCGAGGGCTACGCCTCCGGCTCCTTCGGCCCGACCACGGCCGGCCGGATGGACTCCTACGTCGAGCAGTTCCAGGCGGCGGGCGGCTCCAAGGTGATGCTCGCCAAGGGCAACCGCAGCAAGCAGGTCACCGACGCCTGCGACGCGCACGGCGGCTTCTACCTGGGTTCCATCGGCGGCCCGGCGGCCCGCCTCGCCCAGGACTGCATCAAGAAGGTCGAGGTCCTGGAGTACGAGGAGCTGGGCATGGAGGCCGTCTGGAAGATCGAGGTCGAGGACTTCCCGGCGTTCATCGTCGTGGACGACAAGGGCAACGACTTCTTCACTTCGCGGGAACCTGAGCAGCCGACGTTCACCAGTATCCCGGTGCGGGGGCCTGGCCTGGCCTGAGTGCCCTTGGCGCACCCTCCCAGACCCCTCGGCGCCCGCCGGGGGGTCTGTCGCTGCGGGCGGGCAAAGAGGCTCCGGGTGCGCCTGCCTGGTGAGCCTCACGACGGACCAGCCGCCCGCCGGTTTATGCGACAACGCGCATAGTCGCGTGGACGCATAGACGACTCCTGACGGCCCCTCGTACCGTCGTACTGCGACGGCCCAACCGAGGCCGCGGATCAGGGGGTTCGCATGGCACGCGAGGAACTGACCCGGCTCACCGGCAACGGAAACGGCGAGTGCGGCGAAGACGACTGTCCGAACGTGTACCTCACGAAGCGAGGAACGTTGGTCGTCCAGGGCGACGTGTCCGACGCCTTCACACCCCCCACGGGTGAGGGCCTGGTCGAGATCCCCGAGAGCATTCTTCGGGAGGCTGTCCGTGCTCTTGGATGGTGACGAGTGGCGGGCCATGTTCCGAAGAATCCAGTCGGAAGCATGGCGTCTGGAAACGCTGCCCCAGTACCGCGTACCCCAGGAAGCCGGGGAGCTGGAAGCGTTCCACAAGGGTAAGCGAACCGACCCGCACGCCTACTCTTCAGCGTATACGGAAGACTTGAAGCGGCTAGGTGCCGCCGGGAAAAGAAAGGGACGGGTACACGTAGTAACCCAGCCACTTTCCGAATATCTACGATTCGAGTTTTCGCGCTACTACGCCCCTCATGCTCTGGCGGGCGAGGATATCCGCATCCTCGACGTGACAGGCCGCGAGAACCCCCTCCAGGGTGTTCAAGATTTCTGGCTCTTCGATCGCTCAACCGTTGTCCTCATGAACTACGAGGAAGACGGTACGCAGATCAATCGCGCGTTGTATGAGGGCGACCCTTCCCCGTTCATCGAGTATCAGCGCATTGCCGAGGCGGAGTCGGTCCCCTTCCTGGAGTACGTTAAGGGGTGACGTTCGAGCCCGAGCAGCTAGGCCAGTCCAGTCAGGAACTGGCCTCGAAGCTCAGAGAACTACGCAAGCGAGTCGGCCTCTCCGGGGTCCGGCTTGCGGCGCGTTGCAACATGTCTCAATCCAAGGTTTCCCGGATCGAGAACGGGAAGGTTCGGCCTTCCCTTGTCGACGTCGAGCAAATCCTTAGAGCGCTGGATGCACCGCCGAGCATGGTCGAGGAAGTTTCGTCTCTCGCCAGATTGGCGAACACCGAATGGCGGAACCTTCGAGAGCTGCGCCGCAAGGGCCTAGGGACCCGTCAAGCGGAATTAAAGGCACTCGAAGCGTCCTCGACGCATCTGCGTTACTTCCTGCTGTCCATGGTTACCGGCCTGCTCGCTACTCCCGAATACGTGCGCGCGAGTCTCGCGCACTCACCGGCAGACACAAGCAAAGCTGTTGCCGGGAAATTGGAGCGGCAAGCCGTTCTCTATGACCCTTCGAAACGCTTCACGTTCATTCTCACAGAACAAGCCGTCCGCTGGCCCGTGGTTTCATCGCTAGCCCTGGCCGAGCAGATCGACCGACTTTCCTCGCTCACCTATCTCCCTAACGTGCACATCGGCCTGATTCCGATGGGCACGGCCACGCCGAAAACTCCGCTCAACACCTTCACGGTCTATGACGCGTCCCTGGCGACCATCGAAACCTCGGCCGGCTTGCTCGTACTCCGCGACGAGAGAGACGTTCGAAGCTACCTCGAAGAGTTCTCGGGATACGAGGGTTGCGCACTGTTCGAGGAAGAGGCCAGGGCGAAACTTGCCGAGTGGTCGGCAATCTGCCGCTCATGATCTTTAACCCACAACGCGAATAAGACGCTTAGCGCTGCGCGTTCCTCGGCACCATTGCATGACCGACATGGAGCCGAGGGGCGATCGATGCTTGGACAAGAGGCGAACAATGCGGCCGAGGCCCGTAGAGCGATTTCCGGTGCCGGATTAGAGCCGGTCGGGGTAGAAGGGTGCATGACGTGTGCGGCACTCTCGCACTCGCGTGAGATTGCCCGTGAAGCGCGTCTGCCGGATCAGGTGGCCCACTGTAGCCAAGAGATCAACAGGCACCCCCACAGCGCCGTAGGGGGCGGTCGAAGACTCCCTGTGGTGTCGGTATGGGGGGTGGCCGGATGAAGCCCCAGACGTTCCCTGAACCTCCCATCGACCTCCCCCTAGATCAATGGCTGTATGAAGCTCGACCGGTCCTCGGCTGTCAGACGTGCCCGGACGCGGCTCAGGCCCTGCACAGGGCCCGGAGGACGGGCGACGCGAACGCGCGCTTCGAGGCGGCCCGAACCATTCGCATGCATCCGCACGGGGCCGGGAAGTGACCATGGCTCCGGAACGACCGACGCCGCGGGCGGGCCGTCGCCCGGTCGACCCTGGGCTGCCAACGTTCCTGGAGTGGCTGAACAGTCTCGCTACGATCTGCGGCGCGTGCTTCGGTCACCGGGAGGTTTGGTGCCCCGACTGTGCCGGCTTCGAGGGTTGCTCGACGTGCGGCTTCCGGTTCACGGTGCGGTGTCCTGAGTGCGCCGGCGGGAAGCTCGACGGCTGGCGATGGTGACCCCCGGGCCATTCGCCATCGGCTCGATGACGGAACCGCCCATCTTCTGAAGTGCTTCGGTTCCTTCCCGTCCATGCTGTCTCCCTCGCTTCAGCCTGCTAGGGCATGTCTACAACCGAACACCTGGCGGATTCAAGCAAGGGCGTTTAAACGGCCTACGGCTAGCCCACGGCATGGAATGGCCCCCGAAGCGTTTACACGCAACGGGGGCAGTAGGCGGCAGCTTTGGGTAGCTCGGGCTACTTCCGCTTGTAAGGCATCTGCTTCGGCAGGACGTATTCCGCCTCCGGCTCGATCACCCAGTATCCCTCGGGAACTTGAAGCCCGGTTTCCTTGGCGATCTCGGCAAGCTCAGGCATCTTGCAGACGACTCGTCGACTCCCGTCTTCCGTAGTCCCGACCGTCACAGTTATTCCGTGCCGTTGCAGGAACACACGCTTCTGTTCGTCATCCTTGGTCGTCCACTCTTCGAGGTATGTACGCCCCGTCTCCTTCCAGGCCGGGGCAGCCTCGGCAGTCTTGATTTCCTCCCTCAGACGTTCAACCTTGGCCGACTGGAATTCGTGCTGTCCCCAGTAGCGTTCAACCTGAACGTCGGTCTTGAACCGTCCAGCCAGATAATCGGCTTCAAGTCGATCTAGCGTCGCCTCGGCTTCGGCTAGCTCGGTCTTGGCCTGACTGACGGAGTTGCCGGCCCGCTCCATAACCGGGAGCGGGCCGAGAGTGACCTTCACAAAAGTCCCAACAGCCGTGTCTAGGTCATCGCGTCGAATGCGGCCAGGGTTAGGGCATGTTCCGGTATTGACGTTGTTGCAGGCGTAGTAGTAATGCACGCGGCCGTTCGGCTTCGTCTTCTTGTTGGACGACATCCGGGCGCCACACCCCTGGCAGGTAGCCACACCGCCCAGCATCGACCGCGAAGGGGTGGACCGCCTAACCGGGCGATCACTCTTGAGCGCGGCCACAAACTCCGACCACTCGGCAAAATCCATCAACGGATCATCCGTGATCCGAACGTTCTCGCCGTTCTCGTCTACAACGTTCTCGCCTTTGTACGTGTAAATGCCGGCCGCCGTAGGGTTCATGGCTATGGCGCGAATCGCGTTGGCAGTCCAGGCAACGCCCCTCGAATCTTCTCCCTTCACGATTCGAAGATGATCCCGCCAGGTGGGAACGCCCTGCTTATTCAGATCAAGCGCGATCTTGTACGACGACCAGTCGCCCTTCAGTCGCTCGACAATCTCACGGAAAAGCTCTGCATACTTGGGGTCCTGAACCAGCTTCTTTCCGCCGCCTTCTTGCCGTTCGAAGCGGTACCCGTATGGTTCGACGCCGCCGATCCAAACGCCCTTGGCTTTACGAGCGGCCGAGCCAGAGAGCGCGCGGGCGCGAATGGTGTCCAACTCGCCTTCAGCGAAGGCGGCGATGATCTGAGCGAACATCTTTCCCATGGGGGTGGACATGTCGATGCCTTCGGTCACGGACACGATGGACTTCCCGTGCTTCTGGCACCACTCGAAGACCTCCGCGAAGTGGCCCGCCTTTCTGCTGAGACGGTCGAGCTTCCACACGGCCAACACGTCCCACTCGTCGGCCCGCTCGTTGAACCAGGGACCGAGGCCGGGTCTCTTGAAGGGATGCATGGCACCGGACACGTCGAGGTCTTCGGCCCAGCCAGCAATACGGCCGTCGACGGCAGGGCCAGCGGTCCAGTGCTCTACAGCCTGCCGCTGCTTCTCGGGGCTGGTGGTGTCGTCCTTCAGGATGGACAGGCGTACGGCCCCCAGGACCCTCGGGTTAGAGATCATGGCGCGGATCGTACGGGGGTCCACGCGAGATGAACAAGCCGAATGACTTCTTCCAGGACCCAGCCCCGCAGCCGACGTTCACCAGCATCCCGGTGCGGGGGCCCGGTCTGGGCTGACCCCGCGGCGTACGGGCGGAGCCTCCGGCGGTCGCCGGGGGCTCCGCCCGTTGCGCGCTCGCGCGGCGCGGGTTCAGTACGGGTGGCGGTCCGGCTTGGCCTCCCAGGCCTCGTACGCCTTCGCGCCCAGCTCCGGGAAGATCTGCTCGATGTGGATCCGGCGCTGGTCCAGGGGCTTTTGGAAGTCCTCGTACTGGAAGGCGTCGTCGAAGCCGATCTTCCGCGTGGCGTCCAGGTCGCAGCTGAAGTAGACGCTGTCGATGCGTGCCCAGTAGATGGCGCTCATGCACATGGGGCAGGGAGCGCCGCTGATGTAGATCGAACAGCCCTGGAGCATCCGGGCCCGCTCCGGAACGGGGTCGGGGGAGCCTTCGGGGCGCGGCACGTATGCCAGGCTGCCCTCGTTCTGGTGGTCCTCCGAGATGGTGGGCGCCTCCGGGTTGAGGAGCTGGGACGCCTTGTGGATGGTCTCTATCTCGGCGTGTGCGGTCGGGTCCCCGGTCAGCAGGACGCGGTTCTGGCCGCGGGCGAGAATCTCGCCGTCCCGGGTGAGCACGGCGCCGAACGGGCCGCCCCAGCCGTGCTCCACCGACTCCGTGGCCAGGCGCACCGCCTCCGCCAAGAACTCCTTGTGCCCCATCACGACCTCCGCTCCGCGCCCGTCCCCGGCATTCGGGTGTGGATTTCCCCTTACCCCGATCCCGATTTTCACCTGACCCCGATTTTTGCTGTCGATTTCTCCCGCTTGTCCGTCAAGTCCCTTTAGGATTAGGCTACTCCGCATGAGCGCCAGCGCAAACCGCGGACGTGGTGGAGCCGGAGCCACCGTCGTGACCTCCCAGAAGGTCGTCCCCGGTCGCGAGGACGACTACGAGCGCTGGCAGGAACGGGTGAACGGCGCCGTCCGCGATTTCGACGGCTTCGAGGGAACGGAGCTGTACCCGCCCGAGGCCGCCGAGGACAACCAGTGGGTCGTGGTGTTCCGCTTCTCGGACGTCGGTCGGCTGAGCGCCTGGCTCCGGTCGGCGAAGCGCCGCGAACTCCTCGACGAGGGCAGTGACTTGTTCGAGGAGGAGCCCTCCCAGGAAGTCCTCAGCGGAGGACAGCCCGCTCAGGAGGCCGTGACGGCCGTCATCTCGCACAAGGTGCGGCCGGGCCACGAGCAGGACTTCGTGCACTGGCAGGAGAAGGTGCTGCGGACCCAGCAGAAGTTCCGGGGGTTCATGGGATCCGAACTCTTCGCGCCCGTCGAGGGAATTCAGGACCGGTGGGTCGTCGTGTTCCGGTTCGACAGCCGCGAACATCTCGAGCAGTGGCTGGAGTCGGACGTCCGCGGGAAACTCCTGGCCGAGGGGCGTGACTCCTTCGCCGAATTCGACGTGCGCGAGATCGCGTCCGCGTTCAGCGGGTGGTTCCGCTTCGGCGGCGGGGAGCAGGCGGGTGTCCCGCCGAACTGGAAACAGGCCATGTCCGTTCTTCTCGCGCTCTATCCCACCGTCATGGTGCTCAACCTCACCGTGGCCGCCGCCCTCACACGGGCCGGCGTGGCGGGGTTCCTCGGTCTTTTCATCGGGAACGTGCTGAGCGTGGGGATTCTGACGTGGTTCCTGATGCCCCTGGTGGTCAATCGCGGGCTGGCCTTCTGGCTGGCCCCCGACCGGCCGCGCTCGCGGCGCACCGATCTGGCGGGCGCGGCCGTCGTGCTCGCGTGCTACGCGGTCCTCCTCGTGATCTTCAGCGTCACCGCGTGAATCCGCGCACGGCACGGAGGCACCCGCGCCCGGGTCGCCGTGCGGTCGGGCGGGCACAGCTGGTGCGGGTCGCCCCTGCGCGACGGGGGCATGCTCATCGACGTGTCCGGGCTTCGCGCCTGCACCGTCGATCCCGCCTCGCTGACGGCGACGGTGCAGCCCGGTGTCACGGGCGCGCAGCTCACCGCGCGGCTCGGCGGTCACGGGCTCGCCTTCCCCGCCGGCCACTGCGGGTCCGTCGCCGTCGGCGGCTACCTCCTCAGCGGCGGGCTCGGCTGGAACTCCGGTGCCCGCGGGCCGGCGTGCGCCGGTGTCGAGCGCATCGAGGCCGTGACCGCGGACGGGGAGCCGGTCACGTGCAGCGAGAGCGAACACGCGGACCTGTTCTGGGCGGCCCGGGGAGCGGGTCCGGGCTTCTTCGCCGCGGTCACCGCCTTCCGCCTCAAGCCGTATCCCCGTCCCCGTGCGATCACCTGCACCCGGTGGACCTTCCCTCTGACGGACGTCACAGAGGCGACACAGTGGGCCACCGGGCTGGCCCCGCGCCTCTCCCCCGACGTCGAGCTGAGTTTCGCCCTGGGTACGGCGGCCCCCGGCGCCGGCCCGGCCTCCACGGTGGTCACCGTCACCGGCGTCGCCTTCGCCCGGTCCCGGCGGGAAGCCGACGAGTTCCTCCGGCCGCTGCACCGCTGTCCCCTGGAGGGACGCGCCCTCTCGCGGCTACGGGACGAACCGATGACGTACGAGTCCCTGTACGCCGCCTCCGCCGCCCTGTGGCCGCCACGGCTCCGCTACGCGGCGGACACGCTGTGGTCGGACGCCGGCTTCCCCGCGCTGCTCGGCCGGCTGGCGCGGGCCGTCGACGCGGCCCCTTCGCGCAGATCGCTGGTCCTCGCCCCGGTCTCGCCGGTGGGCCGGCCGGCGCAGGACATGGCCTTCGCGCCGCTCGGCGAGAGCTACGTGGTCCCCTACGCCGTCTGGGACGACCCCGGCCAGGACGCCGCCACCATGGGCTGGCTGCGGGAGGCGATGCACCGGGTCGAACCCCTCGGAACGGGGCACTACATCGCCGAGACGGACCTCACCGCGGCAGCGTCGCGCGCCCGCCGCTCCTTCACCCCCGGCGCCTGGCAGCGCCTGCGGGCCCTGAGAACGCGCTACGACCCCGAGGGCCTCTTCCGCTCGTACCTGTCGCCGGACGACGGCACGCCGTAGCGGGCACCGCGCCCCCGGCTCGGGCGCCCCCGGCCGGCGCCGCCGCCCCGCCACCCGCGGCCGGCAATCCGCCGCCCGCACCCGTCCGGCCCAACGGCCGGAACAAGCCCACCGCCTGACACGCTGTACCCGGTATGAGTGAATACCGCATCGAGCACGACTCCATGGGCGAGGTCCAGGTTCCCGCGCACGCCAAGTGGCGGGCCCAGACGCAGCGGGCCGTGGAGAACTTCCCCGTCTCCGGGCAGCGGATCGAGCGCGCCCACATCGAGGCGCTCGCGCGGATCAAGGGCGCCGCCGCCAAGGTCAACGCGGAACTGGGGGTGCTCGACAAGGAGGTCGCCGAGGCGATCCAGGCCGCGGCCGAGGAGGTCGCCGCGGGCACGTGGGACGAGCACTTCCCGGTGGACGTGTTCCAGACCGGGTCCGGGACCTCGTCCAACATGAACACCAACGAGGTGCTCGCCACCCTCGCCGGCGAGCGCCTGGGCCGCGACGTGCACCCCAACGACCACGTCAACGCCTCCCAGTCCTCCAACGACGTCTTCCCCTCCTCCATCCACATCGCCGCCACCGCCGCCGTCACCCGGGACCTGATCCCCGCCCTGGAGCACCTCGCGGACGCGCTCTCCCGCAAGTCCGAGGAGTTCGCGGACGTCGTGAAGTCCGGACGGACCCACCTGATGGACGCCACACCCGTCACCCTGGGCCAGGAGTTCGGGGGCTACGCGGCCCAGGTGCGCTACGGCGTCGAGCGGCTGCGGGCCTCCCTGCCCCGGCTGGCCGAACTGCCGCTGGGCGGCACCGCCGTCGGCACCGGCATCAACACCCCGCCCGGCTTCTCCGCCGCCGTCATCGAGGAGATCGCCCGCGTGACGGGGCTGCCGCTCACCGAGGCACGCGACCACTTCGAGGCGCAGGGCGCGCGGGACGGGATCGTGGAGACCAGCGGGCAGCTGCGGACCATCGCCGTGGGCCTGACGAAGATCGCCAACGATCTGCGCTGGATGTCCTCGGGGCCCCGCACCGGACTCGCCGAGATCTCCCTGCCCGACCTCCAGCCCGGCTCCTCGATCATGCCCGGCAAGGTCAACCCGGTCGTTCCCGAGGCCGTCCTGATGGTCGCCGCGCAGGTCGTCGGCAACGACGCCACCGTCGCCACCGCGGGCGCCGCGGGCAACTTCGAGCTGAACGTCATGCTGCCGGTCATCGCCAAGAACGTGCTGGAGTCGGTGCGGCTGCTGGCCAACGTCTCCCGGCTGCTCGCCGACCGCACCGTGGACGGCATCACCGCCCACCGCGAGCGGGCCCGCGAGTACGCCGAGTCCTCGCCCTCGGTGGTCACCCCGCTCAACAAGTACATCGGCTACGAGGAGGCCGCGAAGGTCGCCAAGAAGGCGCTCGCCGAGCAGAAGACGATCCGCCAGGTCGTCCTGGAGAGCGGGTACGTCGAACGCGGCGACCTGACGGCCGAACAGCTCGACGAGGCACTGGACGTCCTGCGGATGACGCACCCGTGACGGCGGGGCGCGGCGCACCGGTGTGAACCGTGACGCCGACCGTCCCGTCCCATGGCCATGACACCTAATATCTGTGCATGGCAGACGACGGAGCGGTGAGAGACGTGAAGGCGGACGGCGCGACGGCCCACTGGGCTCCCGGGAGCCGCATCCTGTGGCGCTACCGGGCGAACGGCGGGCCGGGTTTCCACATCGCGCGCCCCGTGACCGTCGTGCGCGACGACGCCGAGCTGCTGGCGGTGTGGCTGGCGCCCGGCACCGAGTGCGTCAGGCCGGTCCTCGCCGACGGGACGCCCGTCCACCTCGAGCCCCTGGCGTCCCGCTACACCAAGCCCCGGGCGGTGCAGCGGGACCGCTGGTTCGGCACGGGCGTGCTGAAGCTGGCCCGGCCCGGCGAGCCCTGGTCGGTGTGGCTGTTCTGGGAGCCGGGCTGGCAGTTCAAGAACTGGTACGTGAACCTGGAGGAGCCGCTGGCCCGTTGGACGGGCGGTGTCGACTCCGAGGACCACTTCCTGGACATCACCGTGCAGCCGGACCGCGCCTGGCAGTGGCAGGACGAGGACGAGTTCGCGCAGGCGCAGCGGGACGGCCTGGTGGACGACGCGCTGGCCGCGCGCGTGCGGGCCGCGGGGCGCCGCGCGGTGGACGTGATCCGTGCCTGGGGCCCGCCGTTCAGCGACGACTGGCAGCACTGGCGCCCGGACCCGTCCTGGGCGGTACCGTCACTGCCACAGGACTGGGACCGTACGCCCGCGCATGTGTCCTCATGAGACCCTTGATGCGCCCCCGGACAGGAACCGTAGGATCGTCCTCCGCAAGGGCGCAGGGGGGCACGTGGCCGGCGCAACTCCCGCGGTCGGCCGAGAGTCTGACCGTATGTCACCGAGGGGCGGCAGGACGTGAGCGAGGGGTACCAGGGCACGACCCGAGCGGGGCGCATACGGCCCGCCGGTGGCACAGGAACAGCCTCTGACCACGCCGGAATTCCGTTCCCGGGGCACGTGTTCCGGGTATCGGGTCTTCGGCGGGACGAACCGCGCGCCTGGCGCGCAGCCCCGGACGGATGGATGCGACACGCGTGACGGAGCAGCCGACCTCCTTCGAACGCCCCCAGCCGGGCGCCGACCCCACGGACTCCCGTGGGGCCCTTCTGCGTACCCCGCAGCCGCCGCAGACGGCGTTACCGCTGCAGTCGCGCGCGGAGGGCGCGACCCCCTGCCCCGCGCCGCGCGCCGCGCAGGGCGAGCCCTCCGGGGCCGCCCCGCGTTCCGGCACGGCGACCGCCGCCGACGGTTCGGCCGGGGCCGGGTCCGAGCATTCCCAGCCTGCCTCCGCCGAGCCCGACCCGCACCGGCCGCGGCCCGTCCCGGAGGGCATTCCCGCCCAGCCGGAGGCGGCGGCGCGTACCGCCGGCGGCGCGGAGACGGCCCGTACGGTCCCCGCGACCGCCGTACCTCCGGCGGGTCCTGCGGACCCGGTGGCGTCCTCGGGCGCCGCGGCCCCCGACGCGGCGGGGCCGCCCGGCGGGCCGGACCGGCAGGGACCCGACGGGCCGGACC
The DNA here is from genome assembly GCF_040703815.1 of Streptomyces sp. NPDC006743. Classification (NCBI taxonomy): domain Bacteria; kingdom Bacillati; phylum Actinomycetota; class Actinomycetes; order Kitasatosporales; family Streptomycetaceae; genus Streptomyces; species Streptomyces sp. NPDC006743. The sequence continues at coordinate 27,237 of NZ_JBEYJA010000071.1, forward strand.
GGCGGACCGGGCAGGGACTGCCGCCGGGGCGGCCGCTGCCGATGCGCCGCGACGGCGACCGGCTGCGGTTCGTGGGCGCGGCGACGCGGCGCATCGCGCGCGGTATGGACCTGGACGAGATCGTCATGGGTCTGTGCCGGGCGACCGTGCCGACGTTCTCCGACGCGATCCTGGTCTACCTGCGCGAGCCGCTGCCGGTGGGCGACGAGCGGCCGGTGGGCCCGCTCGTGCTGCGGCTGCGCCGCACCGACCGGATCCCGGCCGAGCGGGACCTGGAGGCCGGGTTCCTGCCCGTGCCGCCGCCCGAGCAGCCGGCGGAGCTGTCCGTCGTCACCAACGAGCTGTGCGAGGTACGGCCCGGCAGTGCGCTCGGCGAGGTGCTGCGCGGTGTGCGGCCGGTGTTCACCGACACCCCCTCAGCGGGCGCCGCGCTGGCCGAACTCCTCGGCGAAAACTCGGAGCTGGCGGTGCCCGGCGGGCAGCGCACGATCCTCGCGCCGCTGCGCGGGCGGCGCCGTGTCATCGGTGCCGCGCTCTTCCTGCGGCGCCCCGACCGCCCCGCGTTCGAGGCCGACGACCTGCTGGTCGCCGCCCAGCTGGCCACGCACAGCGCGCTCGGTGTCGACAAGGCGGTGCTGTACGGCCGTGAGGCGTACATCGCCGACGAGCTGCAGCGCACCATGCTGCCGGAGACGCTGCCGCGCCCCACGGGTGTACGGCTCGCCTCGCGCTATCTGCCCGCCGCCGAGACGGCGCGGGTGGGCGGAGACTGGTACGACGCGATCCCGCTGCCCGGCAGCCGGGTCGCCCTCGTCGTCGGTGACGTGATGGGGCACTCCATGACGTCGGCGGCGATCATGGGCCAGCTGCGCACGACCGCGCAGACGCTGGCGGGCCTGGACCTGCCGCCGCAGGAGGTGCTGCACCACCTGGACGAACAGGCGCAGCGCCTGGGCACCGACCGCATGGCGACCTGCCTGTACGCGGTCTACGACCCGGTCTCGCACCGCATCACCATCGCCAACGCCGGTCACCCGCCGCCCGTGCTGCTGCACCTGGGGGGCCGGGCCGAGGTGCTGCGGGTGCCGCCGGGCGCGCCGATCGGTGTGGGCGGCGTGGACTTCGAGGCGGTGGAGCTGGACGCGCCGGCCGGCGGCACGCTGCTGCTGTACACCGACGGTCTGGTGGAGTCCCGGCTGCGGGACGTGTGGACCGGCATAGAGCAGTTGCGCGAGAAGCTGGCGGCGACCGCGCAGCTCACCGGGCCCGACCATCCGCCGCCCCTGGAAGCCCTGTGCGACGAGGTGCTGGACATGCTCGGCCCGGGCGACCGGGACGACGACATCGCGCTGCTGGCCGCCCGTTTCGACGGGATCGCGCCGAGCGACGTGGCGTACTGGTTCCTCGAGCCGGAGGACTCCGCTCCGTCGCGGGCGCGCCGGCTGGCCCGCCGGGCGCTGGCGCGCTGGGGCCTGGAGGAGCTGACGGACTCGGTGGAGCTGCTGGTCAGCGAGGTCGTCACCAACGCGGTGCGGTACGCCTCCCGCCCGGTGACGCTGCGGCTGCTGCGCACGGACGTGCTGCGCTGCGAGGTCGGCGACGACGTGCCGCAGCTGCCGCGGCTGCGGCAGGCGCGTGCCACCGACGAGGGCGGCCGGGGCCTGTACCTGGTGAACAGGCTGGCCCGGCGCTGGGGCGCGACCCGGCTGAGCACCGGCAAGGTGGTCTGGTTCGAGCTGCACCGCGGCTGACCGTACGGGCCCGGAAAGCCGGAGAGCCGGGAGGACGAGGGCGTCGCCCGGCCTGATGTCGGGCACCTCCTACGACGCCATCGAAGCCGCCGCCGCCGACC
>NZ_JBEYJA010000072.1:0-27299 GCF_040703815.1 Streptomyces sp. NPDC006743
AACTGCAGCTACTCCTCGCGGTATGGACCGGCGCCTGTCCCACCTGTCACCGCGACATGCCAGAACCGATACCAACCTGACCAAGCACTACTAGGCGATGTGCTCATTCCGGCTGGCTCCCTGGCTGCGGCCGGCCCGTGACGCTCGGTTCCGTCCGGCGCGGCGCGCAACATAGACCATGATCGCCGGTTAGCCAAACCGGCGATCGTCGCGACCATTGATGCGTTCGTGCTCGGTCGCGCTCGGCGGCGGAGTTATGGCGAACGCAGTGGGTTACGCCGTCAACTCGCATGGAGAGAAGGGCGTGCCCTCTGCTGCACAGATGACCGTGGTGCCCGTCGCAGAACCGCAACGGCACCTCAGCCGTTGGAGGGTGATGCAAATGCTCTTTGGGACCCGAGGCTTCGCCGGGGCGAGCGGGCAGGTGGCGACTTGACCGTTGGAGGGAGCAATCGACTGCTGACCCCGGAAGAGGTGGCCGAGTGGCTCAGGGTCAGTGAAATTACCGTCAAGAACAAGTACCGGGCATGGGGACTCAAGGCTCAGAAGGTCGGGCGTCTCCTGAGATTCCGTGAGCGCGACATCATCGCCTACCTCGAAGACCACTATGGGTAAAGGCTTCTTGGTCGGCCTCAGGACGCGAAAGGCTCTGTTTGGCTACTGTTTTCCAGCGCTGCAAGTCCGACCCCAAGGTCTCCACCTATCCGTGCACGAAACCCCGGTGCGGTCACCCGTGGACCGTGCGGTATCGCGAGCCCGGCGGCAGGACCGCGCGTCAGCGGGAGAAGACCTTCGACAAGAAGACCGGGCCGAACGGAGCCGACGCCTTCGCCGCAAGGTTCGAGGCCGACAAGGACGAGGGTCTCTATATCGACCCCAACGCGGGAAAGATCACGGTCCGCGCCTACGCCGAGGACTGGCTCGCCCGCCGAATCGTCGCGGAGTCCACGTACGCGAATTACAAGGGCTTCATCGACAACCACCTCATACCGAGGCTCGGTCGCAAGACGATCGCCGGGGTCACGAAGAGGGACATCGAGCACTTCAAGGCGGCCATCGCCAAGGAACTGGCGGCCAGCACGGTCTATGACCGGATGAAGATGGTGAAGCACATCTTCTGGTCCGCGAAGGAGGAGAAGCGGATCCGGGAGGACCCGACCAAGGAGGTGAAGAACGCCCCCGGAAACCATGCGGTGGACGAGGACGAGATTCCCACCTTGGCCGAGGTCCGCCTGCTGCACGAGCACATGTCTCCGCAGTACAAGCTGACCGTGTGGCTCCAGGCCGGGGCCGGCCTTCGAGTCAGCGAGGCCCTGGCCTTCCACGTCGGCTGCCTGCGAAACGACGTAATCCGCATCCGCTGGCAGATCAGCTCGAAGGCTCACCGCGAGGACTGCAAGACGCGCCTCGTCCCCCTCAAGCACCGTGAGGAGGGCGAGTACCGCGACATCCCCGCCGCAGGCTTCCTCTGTGCCGAGATCGACGCCCACGAGCAACTGTGGAAGCCGGTCCCGCTCACCTTCCAGACCGCAGCGGGGAAGACGCGGCAGGTCGAAGTGTTCTTCGCCCCCCGCGAGCGCGGAAAGGGCATCATGCCCACCGCCAATACCTACGCGTACCACTTCAGGAAGGCGTGCGTGGCGGCCGGGCTGGTGGACGCCGAGGGCAAACCGAAGTACCACCCCCACTCGTTGCGGCACTTCTTCGCCTCGACCGCACTGGCGGCCGGCATCCCGATCCACGAGGTCTCGCGCTGGCTCGGCCACAAGTCGATCAAGACCACGGTCGACATCTACGGGCACCTGGTCCCGGAGTCATGGGACCGATGCCGCGACATCATGCAATCCGCCTTCGCGTCCGCAGCCTGAGTGATCGCCCGTGCCGGGTCCGGCCCGCCCCGCCCCCTCGCCGCCGACTCAGTGCTCGCGCGGTGCCTGACGAGGACGTGTCGTTGGTGGTCGACGCCCAGAGCGAGGACCCGGCTGAGGGCGACCTCAGTCCGCAGGCTGACCGGACAGGTTCGTGACGGTCTGGCCGGAGAGGGACTGGGCGATCTGCCAGAGCTGTCCGCCGCGCGAAGCCTTGACGAGAACGGTGTCGCCCGGCCTGATGACCGTGTGAAGGTAGGCAGCGGCGGTCTTGTTGTCGCCCACCATCGCCACCTCGGGTACGCCCGCTGCGCCCGCCGCGAGGGCGAGCTGCTCGGCGAGGTCTCCGCCGACTGCTACGACGAGATCGACTCCGCTCTCAGCCGCGAAGCGGCCGATCTCGCGGTGAGCCTCCACCGCCTCGTCGCCCAGCTCCAGCATTTCTCCGAGTGCGGCGATCCTGCGACCGCCTGCGGCCTGAGCCGTTTCGCCGTCAGCCTCGGTCATCGGCACTCTCCGTCGGGGTCAGGGGCGCGAAGGTGATCGCGCGTCCGGTGTAGGAATGGGACAGGCGACTGAGCGGGACGCGATCGTGCGTCTGGCCCCACGCTGACGGGTCTCGGAAGAGGATCAGCGGGTCGGGGGCGTCCTCGTAGCCGCGAAGGATGACGAGGTGGCCGCCTGAACGGCCGTCCTCGGGGAACTGCTCGGTCACCGACACGATGAGCGGGGCGTCGTCGAGGCGGCCGAGCAGCTCTTGGACGGGTACGGGTTCCGCCACGGCGGGCACTCCCAGCTCCGTGGCCAGGTTCGCGATCCCCGCGTGGAGTGCTCCACGAGGGGTCAGCACTTCGTGCTTCACCGCGAGTTTCAGGAGTTCCGTCACCGTGGGCGCCTCGCACCCGTAGGCGCGCAGGATCATCCTGAGGGATGCCAGGCCGCACGCCCGGTTGGACCATTCGAGCCTGTCTCCGAGCGCCCACCCGCCGTGCAGGTCCCACTCGGCGGGGTCGATGAGCTGTCGGCACATGGGGACTTCGTGGACGCGCGGCACAGCGGCAGGCTCCTACGCAGAGACGGCAGCCTCCCGCGTCAGCGTGGTGCTGGAGAACGCGGGAGTGGGCAGGGGGACATCGTATGGCGGACGGGCCAGAGCCTCGTGCAGCATGGCCAGAACGCAGTCCGTATGCGTGAGTCCGACCATCGCCGCCCCGGCCGCGAAGTTGCTGTCACGCGACATGCCGGGCGTGCTGTTGACCTCCAGCACGTATGCGCCGCCCTCCTCGGTGACGATGAAGTCGATGCGTGCCGAACCGCGCAGCCCGATCCCGTCCCACAGCGTTCGGGCGTCCCTGGCGATTCGGTTCATCGCGACGGGCTCCAGCTCGGCGGCGCGGACGGTGACGGCGCCCTTCGAGTCCACGTCGAGCTTGGTGTCGGCGTCGTAGAACTCGGCATCGGTCGCCTCGGTGGACAGTGGCGGGAAGACGATGACCGAGCCGCCTGGAAGCTCCAGCATGCCCACGGTCACGGGGGTGCCGATCACGTAGTCCTCGACGAGCACTTCGTCGCCGGATTCGCCGGCAGCCTCCGCGAGGGCGCGCGGCAGGTCGGCCGCGTCGCGGACGAGGCTCATGCCCACGCTGGACCCGCCGAAGGGTGGCTTGACCATGACGGCCCGGCTGCCCCAGTTCACCGGGCCGCCGGACCAGACCCGCCAGCCGGGCGTGGGGACACCGAGGGACAGCATGATCCGCTTGCAGAGGATCTTGTCGGCGGCCACCGCGGATGCCTGGACCCCGCTGCCGCAGTAGGGCACGCGAAGGTAGTCGAGCAGTCCCTGGAGACGGCCGTCCTCGCCGTACGGACCGTGCAGGTTCGAGAGGGCCACGTCGTAGCCGACCAGTTCCTTGATGAAGCCGGGCTCCGTGGGGTCCAGCACCTTCCATCGCGCCCCGATCTCGTCGAGCGCCTCGCCCAGGGCGGTCACGGACCGCTGCTCGACGGGGCACTTCGAGTGGTAGAGCCTGTCCTCTGCGGACACGGGTCCGTAGACGAGGGCGACGCCGAGGCCGCGCCGGCCGCGCCCCCACTCACGGAGTTCCTCGGCGGCCTTGCGTGCCGCCTGGGTCGAGCTGGAGTCGAGGAAGACGGTCATGCGAGTACCCCTTCGAAGGTGTAGGTGACCGGCCCGCCTACCCATGCGGCCCGGTTCGGCTGGCGCTCGTGCGGCCGGACGGTGAGAGGCTCACCGGCCCGGTTGTGGACGGTGACCTCGCCCTTGGGGACGAGCCCGCGCATGGTTGCGGCGACGACCGCCGCGACGGCTCCGCTGCCGCAGGAGAGTGTCTCGGCCTCGACGCCGCGCTCGTAGGTGCGGATCTTGAGCGACCGGCCGCCGAGGGGCTGGACGAAGTTGACGTTCGTCCCGAGTGGGGCGACGTTGTCGTGGTACCGGATGGCCCGGCCGACGGTTTCCGTGGCGATGGCGTCCACGTCACTCACGACGGCGACGACGTGCTCGGTGCCGGTGTGCACGCTGTCGAACCACGTCGGCTGACCGTTGATGACCGTCTGCAAGACGCGGGGCTGGATGGAGTTCACCTGAGCCGTGACCCAGACGGACGCCGGATCGACGACGGCCTCGTGCATGACGCCCGCCATGCGCAGCCTGAGGCGCCTCTTCACGTTGAGCCCGTCGTCGTGCTGGGCCGCCCACGCCGCGCAGCGCAGCGCGTTGCCGCACATGGTCGCGATCGAGCCGTCCGCATTGAAGCACCGCACTTCGTACACGGAGGGGCGGTCGTCGGTGACGCGACTGACGACCAGGCCGTCAGCGCCCACGCCGGTTCGCCTGGCGCACAGGCGTTCCGCTTCCTTCGCCCAGGCGGCGTCGTCTCTGGGTTCGGGATTCGTGAACAGGATGAAGTCGTTGCCCGCTCCGTGGATCTTCCGGAAGCGCATGGGCATGGCGAAGCTCCTCGTGGTGGGAGGTGGAGAGGGGTGCGAGGCCCGAGCGTGCGAGATCAGCGGTATGTGACCGGCCGGAAGACGGACCGGCCAGTGCGCATGACGAGAGGAGGGCGTCCGGCGAAGTGCAGGACGCGGGCGGAGCTGCCGGCGGCCCTCATGTCCCGGATGCGCTGGTACTGGTGGCCGAGAAGGAGGAAGTCGCCGATGCGAACGTCCCAGGGCTGCTTGAACTCTTCGACGGTCCCGAAGGGCGGAGGGGGCGGTCCGGGCCGTACTGCGCCGGCCGTCGGTGCGCTTCGGTTTCGATACATGCAGCTCCTCCAGATGCCGCGCAGCAGTGCGCCTCCCATCGCGACGAAGGACGCGATGTGGCGAGTTGCTGGTTACGGGGGCTCATTCCGTTCCCATCAGGTGGCGCTCGACGCGGCTGCGCAGTGCCGGCATGTCGATGTCGGAGAGAGGCCGCCAGGCCGCTGCGCCCATTTCGATCACGGAGGGAAGGACGGCGCCGGAGTGGGCCCGGAAGAAGTAGCGGATGCCGACCCGAAGGCGGCGTCCGTACCTGTGGTGTCCCGGCCCGGTCACGTCGACCAGGAACGGACCTTCGGCGCCGGGTTGTGCCCATACGTCCCGGGTGCCGACCTGCTCGGCCAGCAGGCGCAGGGCCGCCTCGCTCAGAGTGGCGTCCCGCTCCTCCGGCTCGGCCTCGGCGAGTGCGTAGCCGCCCTCGTGCTGCAGGCACAGTACGCGAGCCTGTTCATCGACGACGGCTCCCGTCATCACGAGCGGGCACCGCTGCTCGTGCGTGCAAGCCTGGCGCCGCGAGTGGTCCACCACCGCGTCGTAGACCGGCATCAGAGGCTGTTGTTCGTCGGGGTGTTCGTGGATGTAGTGGGACAGCTCCCGGATGATCTGGTCTTCCCTGACGCTCACGGTGCCCCCAGCTCGTTCCGGGTGGCGTAGACCCACAGGAGCCGGCGCGACAGGTTGGCGAGTTCGCGGAGGTAGAAGAAGGTGCCGAACGTGGGGGTGTCGACGGTCGGGCGGGCCGTGAGATCGATCATCTCCCGCGCCTTGCGGACGAGCTGCTGCACGCCGGGGTCCTCGTCGGCTCCCAAATCCTTGCCGAGGAGCCGACTCAGCTCCCTGGCAAGTCTCGGCACGTAGCAGTCCAACTGCTCACGGGTCGTGGTGCCCAGCCGAAAGCCGAGAGCGGTGTCGGTCAGCGAGGTAATCTCCGCGACGCTGATCTCGACGCCTGCCTCGGGTTCCCCGACCGAATTCCTTGCCTTGCCCGTACTTGCCATCAACATCACTGGCCCCTCCGGAGCACGCCTTTCGCCGTGCCCATAAAGCTAGGAAGAAGGAAGGGCGGGGCTCCAGGAGTGTGCCCATACTTGCCAGACGTTCACCCGAGAGATTCGATGGCTGCCGTGATGAGTTCACGTGCGGCCGGGCCGTGGACGGCAAGTGTGTATAGCTCGCTGAACGTTCTGGCATACATGGCAAGTTCGTGCTTGGCCACGATCGTGAGGTGAGCCGAAACCAGCTCGACGTTCACCGTGTCGTCGTCGTACAGGAAGAAGCCCTCGACGGGCCAGAGGCCCGAGCGGTCGGCGTTCTGGGGGATGATGCCGATGCTCACCGAGGGCAGTGCCATAGCGCTCAGGAGATAGCCGAGCTGGCCCGCCATCACGTCGGTGCCGCCGATGCGGTACCGCAGGGCGCTTTCCTCGAGAAGGATGGCGAACTGGTGAGGCCCGTACACGATCTTCTGTTTCTCCACGCGCACCTTGACGGCCTCTGGCACGTCGTCGACGAGTCCTCGGCGGTCACGAATGGAAGTCAACAGCGCGTTGATATAGGAAGCCGTCTGCACAGGGCCAGGGATGAGCCAAGGCGAGTAAATACGGAATCGCTGGGTGCGCTCCCAGAGCGGAAGAACGGACTTCTGCGCAAACTCCAGACCGTCTCGTTCCATATCGCGCCACTGGACATACATGCCCTCGATGCCGCGGGCGGTCGAGATGAGATCCTCCGCCTCGCCTTCCGCGCCACAGGCCCTGCACCAATCACGAAGGTCGCGCTCCGAGGGGGCACGGGTGCCTCTCTCGAAGCGCGAAGCCTTCGACTCGTGCCAGCCCAGTCTCTGGGCCAGCGCTCGCTTGGTGAGTCCGGCTCCTTCCCGGATCTCGGCGAGGCGTTTCCCGAGCGCCTTGCGGGCTTCCTGGACGCTCGAAGATGGCGATGTCATGTGCGGGGGCGCGGATCAGGCCGTCAGGCCAACTTGAACTCGGCGTGCGGCGTCGCCCGCTTCCACACGGCCTCGAAGGCCGACTCGCAGAGCTTCGCCACCTCCGGGTCTTCCGTCAGCTCCAGCTCCAGCGTCTCACCCTCACCGTCGAAGTGGTTGACGAGGACGAGCGAGGAGTCGAACAGCCAGAAGTCATTGCCCGGAAGGGCGAGGTCGGTGGCGGTCCGCCGCGACAGCCAGCGCACGGATTCGCCGGCAGCGATGTTCAGCCCGTCCGTCACGTCGTACTCGAAGCGGATGTACTCGCTGACCGGCGTGGAGACGATACGGGCACGTCGGACCTCCACGCCTCGCCCGGTCGCCTCCGTGACGATCGCGTGCCAGTCGGCCCAGCGCTCGGCAGGGTCGAAGGTCTGACCGGCCTTCCAGTCGATGAAGGCCGGGTCCGACTTCATGTAGGCGTCGCGCATCTCCAGATGGACGGCAGTCCTCTGGCAGTCACGAAACAGCTCCTCAAACGCCGGGGTCCTCGTCACCCTGCTTCACCTCCTGGAAGAACTGCACCATGCGCCGGGGGATCTCCACCACCGTCTCGTGGCCGGGGATGTCCATCTGCCTCAGCCGCTCGATGTCCTCCACCTTCCACCCCTGCACGAGGTAGGTGTCCTTCTCGTCGTCGAGGTAGACGGTGGGGGAACCGCCGCTGGGGCTCTCTGGGTCCTTACCGAGCTTGATCAGGGCCATGATGACCACCTCCGGTGCCGGTAACGAATGCTGTGCCAGAGCTTGCCCGCACCGTCACGGAGAGGCGAGGAACTTGCCCGAACTTGCCAGGGATCGGCGAGGTGACTTTATGCCGCAGGGCTCAGGGTGACGAGGAGAGGACCGGCCGCCGCACTCCAGAAGTGGCCGGATTCGACCGCCGCCGAGTCGTCGGCGACGAGGCTCTTGTGAACGGAACCGAGGAATGTCTCGCGGAACACTCCGGCCACCGCACTACCTCCGCCGTGTGACCAACTGGCTCACCACCGGACAGTACGCCGCGCCCCGGCAGCGGGCCGGGATACTCGCCACTGCGCATACCCGCCTGCACACCGCCAGCCTCACCGCCGCAGGAGCCCGCCGATGACCGCCGCCCCGACCTCAGGCTTCTCCGCCTTCGCCCTGGAGCCCTTCCCCGAACTCCAGCCGGGCGACGATCTCGCCGGCACCATCACCGGTGTCCTCAGCCGCACCGGCACCGAACTGCAGGACGGGGACATCGTCGTCGTCGCCAGCAAGGCCGTGTCCGTGGCGGAGAAGCGGTACGTCGACCTGGCCGACGTCACCCCCGGCCCCGAGGCCCTCGCCCTGTCCGCCAAGACGGGCAAGCCCGCCGAGATCGTGCAACTGATCCTCGACTCCTCCACCGAGCACTTCCTGGCCACCGAAAAGGGGCCGATCACCGCCCGCCACACGCTCGGCTACCAGCTCACCTCCGCTGCGATCGACCGGGCCGGCACCGAAGGCGCCTGGCTGCTGCCCGCAGACCCCGACGCTTCCGCCCGCTCCCTGCGCGACGCCCTGACTACCTATTCCGGCGCCACCGTGGCCGTGGTCATCGCGGACTCCGACGGCCGGGCTGACCGCCGCGGCGCCACCGTCATCTCCATCGGCGCGGCAGGCGTGGCGCCCCTGCGGGTGACGGAGCACGGCGGCCAACGGCAGGAGGAGACCTTCACCGACCTCATCGCCGCGGCAGCCGGGATCATCCTCGGCCAGCGCGGCCGTGGCGCCCCGGTCGCGGTCCTACGCGGCATCTCCTACGACTCCAGCGACGAGGGCGTGGCCGCGATGCTCCACCACCAGACCCCGTGCTGGGATGGTGCTGGGATGACCGGCTCGAAAGAGTCGTTTCCGCAGGTGACAGCGCTGGGTCAGACGTTCCGCTTCAACGTCTAATACGTTCGGCGAAAGGCCGTCTGACCTGCGCAGGAGCGGGTTGGGCGGCCTTCGCGGTCCGCGGAGTGTCCGTGGCGTGCTGGATGGGTCCGGCACGCGGGGGAGCGGCTGCGCCGCTTCGCCGGCCTGCGGCTGGTCATCGGCGGAAGGGTCCGCGTACGCCTTGTCGACGGCGGCCCGGTCCGCTCCTCGGAGTCGGGCCACACGGGGGTGCGGTCGCGGCGACGACCGGCACGAGGCCCTTGTATCGGGCGGTTGTCTCCTGTACGTCACAGGGCTTGTTGCCGCGATCTTGCGTCCGAAGTGACGGGCGTGCTCCTTGCCGCCGAGGTCGCGGTAGCGGGCCCACCGATTACCGTCGGGCCGCTTCCGGATGCTGGCGCAGCGGCGTCCCCTTCGTGTTTGTGGTGGGACCGTGGTCCGTGCAGAACTGCCAGTGGGCGATGGGCAGCCGGGGGCGGGCGGGGAGGGGCATGCAGACGCGGCGGGGATCCGAGCGGCGCCGCTATACTCGCGCGTACTTGCATCGGTGACACAAGGGGGGTCCGGCTGTGCGCATCAGTCTGGTCTGTGTTGACGGCTCGGAGGACCTTTCCTCGCTCCAGGACGCTGTCAACCGGCAGGTCGGCAGGCCGGACTTCACGGCCGAGATCATCAAGAGGCCCAGCGCGCCAGGGGACATGGGCCTGCTGGACGAGGGACTCGCGTTCGCCTCTCAGCACCCGAAGGTGATCGAAGAAGCACTCACCGCCTTCCTCATCTGGCTGGAGGCGCGTCTCGGGCGGACCAGCACCTGGACCGTGTCCAACGGCAGGCGCACCGTGCGGGTGGAGGCGACGAAGCTCGACCGACGCATGCGGGAGTCCATCGCGGAGCTTCTGAAGGACGCTGACGAGGAAGTGACAGACCGACCGGGCAGCTGAGTCCGTCCGGAAGAGGGCCGTTGATGACCAGCCAGCCCAGACCGTTCGACCCGCAGCGATCCCGTGCCGTGCTCATCGGCTGCCACGAGTACTCGCACAGCCCGGGGCTGGACAACCTGCCCTCGGTCCTGCACAGCCTCGACGCCGTAAGCGATCTGCTGCAGAGCTGGGGCCTCCCCAGTCGCAACTGTGTGCGGCTCAGCTCCCAGAACGGGCCGTTGCGACCCGACGACGTCCTCATGGCGCTGGAGAACACGGCGGCGCGTTCTCCGGAGCAGATGGACCTCTTCCTGGTCTACTTCTCAGGACACGGTTACCCCCTCGGCGAGCAAGGGCTCCACCTGGCGCTGAGTCACACGACGTCGGTGGAGACGAAGAGCGGCAGCCTGGCCTTCAGCGACGTCGCCCACACCCTGCAAGCCGCGAAGTTCCCTGCCGATCACGTCATCGTGATCCTCGACTGCTGCCATGCCGGCGCGGCGATCGACCACGTCCGCGCCGAACTGCAGCAGCCCGGGGCGGTGGAGAAGGTCGCCCTGCTGGTCGCCGCCGACAAGGACAAGCTGGCCAGATCGCCGGTGGAGGACGGTCCCAGCTTCTTCACCAACGCGCTGGTCAGGGCCGTCACCGAACTGGCTCCGCCGAAAGACTCCCACCTGAGCCTCGACACTCTCGGTCTCCTGATCAAGAAGCAGGCCGAAGACCACAACAGCAACCTCGGACTCGTCGACGCCGACAAGTACGTACCTGAACCGCTCCTGTCGCCCGGCGGGATCCGGCACATGCCCTGGCTTCCCAACCTGGCGCCGAAGGCCGTGGCCACCGCCACCACCGGACCAGAGCCCGCCCAGGGTTCCCCGGCCGCGGCGCCGAAGGAGGCCGGCGCCAAGCCTGCCCAGCAGGAGTCTCCCGCTCCCACGGGGCTGAAGTGGCCCTGGGACTACCGGCGGACCGGCCGTCCGGTCCTTCCCCGGCCGAAGCAGTTCGCCCTGCTCCAGGACCGTTCCCGGTCCGGTGCCGTGGTGCCGGTGACCGGGGAACCGGGCGTGGGGAAGAAGGTCCTCACCGAGAGCTTTCTGGGCGCACCCGAAGGTGTGCGCACCGCCCTGCCCCAGGACCCTTACGTACTGCGGCTCGACCTTGACCTGATCCGGTACGACAGTCCGGTCCCGGCCCTGCGGTCGCTGCAACTCGCCCTGGGAGTGACCAGGGACGACACCACCAACCTGGAACTGACCACCGCGCACTTCGCCGACGCCCGTGAGCGCGCGGTGGCGGAACTCGCCCGTCGCGCCGACGGCCGGCCGATGGTCCTGTACATCACCCTCCGCGCCACCAGGACCGACCTGCGCAAGGTCTACGAGGACCTGGAACTGCTGCTCGCCTACCCGCTGTTCCGGGATGCACTGGTCCTGCTGGTCGCGGCCCGCAACGCGGGAGGCGTGACCGGCAACGGCCAACTGATACCTGTCGCGGCGGTGCCCGTACCCGGCCTGGAGCGGGGGGAGGCCGCCGAACTCATCCGTCAGCTTCTGGACGAGCACGGCATCACCGGCCCGGATCCGGACGAAGCGCTGCGGCTGGCCGGCGACGACACGATAACCCTTCGTCCGGTGGTGCTGATGCAGGCCGTCGCCGCCCTGGGGGCGCGTATGAGTCTCCTCAACGAGCAGCCGGACAGCGCCGGCCTCGGCAAGGAGATCAGGCGGGCGACCCACTACGTGATCGAGCCGGTGCTGATCGAATCCGGCTGCCGGCTCCGGGAGGGGTCCGAGCCAGGCGCTCTCGCCATTCTGCTGGCCTGGGTCCAGCTGGGCGCGCCCCCACTTGTGGTGGACGAACTGCCGGTCGCACTGAAGCCCCTCCAGGGGGTCGTGGACTGGCTGCGGACATCCGGAGTCCTGGTGGACACTGTCCCCGGCGGTAGCCCGCTGGAGGTGACGGTCGGCTCGGTGGCCCAGGACGCGCTCCGGGAAATCCGCAGACGGCTCCAGTTCTCCCCCCACGACCGGTACGGGGAGAACCGGGTTCCCGACGTGCTTCTCGGCGCTGTGCAGGTCGACGAGGCGGAGGTCGACCAGCTCATCGGCAAGGCGTCTGCGGATCTGCTCGCCCACATGCATCAGTTCGGCGCGCGGCAGAGCCCGGAACTGGCCGGCCCCCCCGCGGACCACAGCCGGCGAGCAGCTGACGAGTTCCAGACGGTGGGCGTCCTGGAACGTGCCCTCAACGAACTGGACGAACTGGAGTTCCCGGGCCTTTCGCGGTCACGCCTCGCGGAATGGTCCGAGACGCGGTCCATCCTCATCACCCACCTGCTGGCGCAGTCCGTCGACACCCCTTTCCTTCCGGTCGACCTGAAGGAGACCCAGGCCGGTCTGGGCCGGCTGCGGAGCAAGTCGCCGATCCGTACCCGGGGCGCGTTCCCTGCCGTCCAGCTCGGCATCGCACAGCTCAACGTGCTCTCGCGCCTGCCCGCCCACACGCCGGGGATGCGCGAGAACCTGTCGGAGGCCCTGCTTCATCTCGAGGAAGAGCTCCGCCGGACGCAGGGCATCGACCACACCGAGATCAACACGCTGGACCGCCTCACTCTGCTCTGCGCGCGGCAACTGGACGCCGTTGAGGAGGTCTGCGAGTTCCGGACCTACGTGCTGGACCGACTCGCCGACGACTTCAGCCTCGACTTCCGAGCGGGGCACGTGAGCAGGGTCCTCGCCCTGGCCGGCTGGGGTCTGCAGACGGTTCAGCTCACCGACGACCACGACGTCCTGCGGCGGATCGCTCGGTCGGTGGCGCTGCTGATCGACAGTATCGACGACTCGATCAAGGCGTCGCCGAGTGACGGGCTCGCGCGTCTGTGCCATCAGTTGCATCTGCTCGAGGCGCGCGTCGGTGACGCCCCGGAGAGGAAGGCCTGGCACCTGGTCGAAGCCATCCGGATCATGACGGAGTCCGCCCAAGTGGGCATGGGGCAGCAGTTCGAGGAGACGCTGGAAGCCGTCATCGGCCAGAAGACGGCCGCGGCGACACTCGGATGCCTGATGAAACACCTCCTGACCTATGACCCGCACGGCCCCGCGGAGGGCCTGGTCCCGGTCACCCGCTGGCGGGCGGCCAGCCAGGTGATGAACTCCCTCATCTCGGCACGTTCCTCGCTGCTCCGGAGGGATTGGCTGGAGGTGCTGGGAGACATCGAGGCGTCCGGCTCGCTGGTTCCGGGGTCGGACAGGGACGAGTGGATCTTCAGGGCGCTCCTCCTCACAGCCGGTGTCCTCGACAAGGAGTCCCTGGGTATGCACCGGGAGGTGCTGAGGGACTTGCGTGAGGTGAAGGCCGGCCTGGACCGGTCGCTGGACGCCGACCCGGACTGGATGGTGCTGCGCAGCTGGCTCACAGTGACCACCATGCTGTCCCAGCGGGTCTGGTCCGAGTCACTGCGGGACGCCGCGGGCCCGGCGTTCAGGAGGTGGACGGCCGCGGTCGGGCGGGCCGCCGACAAGAGGGAGCCCGGCACTTGGTCCGTACTCGTGGGCCAGGAACTGCTCGCCGAGACGGACTCCCCGCTCGTCCTGCCGTGGCCGTGCCCTCTGGCTTCGGTGCCGGAGCCAGAGCTCGAGCAGAAGTTGCGTGCCGTTCACGCGGCCCGTCAGGCCAGGGTGCGGTCGTTCGCCGAGAGTTATGGGGAGTCCAACACCTGGTTCAGGGCGCACCACTCCCTGGAACGCCGCTTCCTGCACGAGCTGGCTGCGATCTCCGGGAGAGAGATCCCGAACGGGACGTTCCGCCAAATCTACTCCGTGACCGAAGGACGGCAGCCACCACCGCAGTACGAGTTCCTGACGATCAAGGCCAAGGACGACATGGCCGCCTGGAACTTCGCCGACGCCGCCCGGAGGACGGATCCCAGGCGCAAGGTCATGCCTGAGTACAAGAGGCGGGAATTGCTTCTGCTGCGCGCGGACGCCCTGCTCCGGGCAGGACTGTGGAGGACCGGCCCCGGACCGCAGCGGAGCCGCCTCCTGGAGACCGCGCACCGGGAGCTCGCGGAGTCTGCGAAGTCTGCGCCGGGACACTGGGGCGAGGTGCTGCGCCTCCGTGCGGCGTGCGCGTTCAGCCCGTCGCCGGATCCCTCACTGACGGGGATCCCCGCTGAGCTGGACAGCCTGCTCACCTCGGCGGAACAGGCCGGCTTCTTGCAGCTTGCGGCAGCGCTGACGGATCTGGGTCAGGCCACCACGGAAAGCGAACGCAGCTCCTGCACCGCTGCCTTGACCGACCTCGGCGCCACGGTTGAGACGGTGCGGCAACTGGCCCTCTTCCATCTGGAGCAGGCGGAACGGCTGTGCGACTTTGTTCCCCTTCCGCGGAAACCCCGGGAACCGGGGGATTCCTGGCTCACCTTTCCGGCTACAGCGGAGAGCAAAGAGCTCGTGAGGAACCGCCTCGTACGGGCATGGGCCTGCCTCAACGCGGCGGTATGGCTCGACCCGGGTGACTGGGAGAGCCGGGTCGCTCTCGCGCTGTCCCAGGGCCGTGTCCTGGCGCTCGCCCACCTGGTGTGGGGAGAGTACGCCGCCCAAGCACTCGAGTTGGACCAGGGGTATACCGGCTCCTGCGCCGACCTGGGGCGCACGCTGCTGGACTTCGTGGCGGACCACACCGTGAACGACGGGCGGCTCAGCGTGAAGAGGCTGCGCAGCACCTTCGGCTAGTGGCCGGCCGGCCACTTCGCCGGGCCCGGCAGACACACGGGCCGAACAGGGGCCGACTCTCCGGGGTCGGTCTCTTGGCTTTTCCCGACCGTCCACCGGATCAGCTTCCGTCCTCGTCGTCCTTGTCGTCCTCGCCCTGTCCTCGAGCCGCGGCGGGACGGTGCGGGCTGTGCGAGGTGTCCCAGAAGGAGGGAGGTGTCATGACGTCACCCTCCTCTGTCTCCCACCGGCCCTGGTCCCTTGCACCTGCGGCGCTCTCAGCAGCCCCCGGTGTGAAGGAGCCCGCGTCCGCGTCGCCGTACGGCGAGCCTTCGGGTGCCCGGAAGCGTGGCGGCCGGGGCTCCGAGGTGTCTTCCTGGTCCGAGAGACCGTTCTCCGGTTCCTCGTCTCCGCCCTCGTCGGGTACCGGGAAAAGAGCCCTCCTGATCTCGTCCGCTGCCTCGTCCAGCCCGGCCGCTTCCAGACTCCGCACCACACGGTGCACGAACACGGTGTACTCGTCCATGCCCGGCTTCAGACCCACTGCCGCCAGCAACAGCAGCAGCCGATCCGCAACCCCTACTTCCTCCTCGCGGTCGAAAGGCCCTGACCCTCCTCCCTGGCCGTGTCCGTCCCACAGTGGACCACCGACGGTCGCTTCCCTGTGTGTGTCCACGGGCGGAACGAGCAGGTGACGGAAGAGTTCGGGCACCTCCTCGTCGTTGGCCGCCGCCGCGATCTGGGCGAGCGGGCCGATCATGTCGACCGCTCTCTCGATGTCGTCCTCGTGCCGGGCCAGCCACCACACCACGGCGCTGCCCGCGCTTTTGAGTACGTCGTCACCGAGATAGCGTCGCTTGTTGCGCTCGTGCTGACGCTCGTACTCCCAGACCTCCTCGTCCTTGCGAAGGTCGTTCAACTTCCGCAGGCGCTCGCGGTCGGCGGGGGCGAGGGCCAGCGTGACGTCGGCCGCCAGCGCCTTCACCCGACCGCTCCGATCCGGGAGCGGGACGCCCAGCTCCCCTTCCAGCAGATACCGCGCGAAGCTCGCTCGGCAGGGCTCTTCGTGGCGGACCACCTCCAGAGCCCTGCCGATGACCGAGGACACGGCCAGGGCCGGGGAAGCCCCGTCGGCCCGGTCGGTGACCGGTCTCCACCACACGGTGGCGGAGAAGAGGAAGTCGTAGCCGCGCGCCGCACTCGGCAGCGCCGCGTCGACCACTCGGGTCTCCTGGTAGGGCTGCTCCGTCGGCGCTGCGGGTGGCTCAGGCTCTGCGGGCTCCTCCTGGTCGGCCGGCGTACGGCCACCACTGAGGACCGTCATCACGAGCAGCAGGGAGCCCGAAGTCGTGACCATGGACATGAAGCCCCATAGCCACGCCGACCAGTGCAGGAGGTTTCCGAGCATGGCCGGTGCCAGGCCGCAGAGGGCGACGCACAGCAACGTCGGCAAACGGTGTCTCATCGTGCCTCTTCCGTGGTCCGTGGTCCGCCGCCCGTGCGCTCCGTATCCTCGTTGCGGGCGTACTGGGCATGGTCGATGTGCTGCCAGAAGAGGGCGGCGACGGCCGCCCGGGAGGAGGAGTGGCGCGTGGTTCCCGCCCAGTCGCAGGCGATGGCGTACAGGCGGTGGAGAGCCGCCGCCCGCCCGCGCGTCGCCCCGACCATCACGCCCAGCGCCATCTCTCGGGTGCTGTCGCCCGCCGCGGCGGTGAGCCAGCTGCTCACCAGCGGGTTCCAGAGTTCCGTCGGCGGTTGGGAGAAGACCGTTTCCCACCCCAGGGACAGGACCGGCCACGGGGGCGGTTCCGGTGCGCGATCGCTCCCCAGCAGCTCTGTGAGCAGCTGAAGGTGGATCTCCCTTGCGTGGGGCTCGCGACGCATCCGGTTCCGCAAGCGGTCGATCAGCAGCCGGTGGATTCGGTGGTCGCGGCCGGCGAGGTCGAGGAGTGCCTCCCGGGCCTCGTCCGCCGCCTTCCCCTGCCGGACGGCGAGGTAGTGGAGACGCACCATCGCCAGTTCCGGGCGCGTCGCGCCGAGACTCTGGCGACAGACGGCGGTCAGGACGCGGACGAGACCGTCCGACAAAGGGCCGGACCTCACGCACTCATAGGTCCGGCTGCGGAACCATCCTCCGAATCTCTCATGGCCGAGACCGACTTCGAGGGCCGCCAGAGCTCGCGGGTCGCAAGACATCCCGGTCGTGCTGTCAGCCCAGCGGACCACAAGGTCGAAGAGATGGTCGGGCCGTTCGGCGGCCAGGGACCGCTCGCCGAAGCGCACGACGACATTCATCCGGTCGTCGGTGGTCAGACCGCGAAGCCCGGCGGCATCGCCGATCCAGTCCCTGAACTCATCGCGCATTCCGGGAAAGTTCGCCCAGAAATACGTCCGTACCGCGTCGGCGTAGGCCAGCCGCTCGAAACGGAGCCGACCGTCCGGGTGCCGTTCGATTCCGAGCGTCGCCAACCGCTGCCCGAAGTCGGTCCGCGCCAGCTCGCTCGTCGCCTGTTCCTCGTGCCCCACCGTGCTCATCAGGCTGTGCCACGCTTCGTAGACCGTGTCGGCTCGTGCCTCTTCGAGCATCGCCGTGGCGAGCAGCAGGGCGCGCTCGGGCACGGTGAGGACCGTGGTCATCTGCCGACCCACTTCATCGGCCCGGTCGGTCACCGCGTGCATCGCCTGGTCGAGCCATCCCGCGAAGTCGGAGCCGAACCGGCCGCTGTCGCGAGCGGCCCTCACCAGCCCGGCGAGCCGTGCCAATTCCCGCATGGGGGAGCGGTCACACAGGCGCCGGAGATCGGCGCTTGCCAGCTCCCCGGAGCGGAATGCCATCCGGTCCATCCGGAGGTGCCGGGTGACGACGGCGACGCCCCGGGGACGCCCCAGCGTCACCGTGTGTGGTTCGAGGGCCGGGGCGTGGAGGTGCTCCATGCCCGACGGAAGGACGACGACCATGTGGGCCCCCGCCTCCTGGACCTGTGACCTGTGCACAGCCAGGCGACGCTGCGCCTTGGCGTACGCGTCCTCGTCGACGATCCCGGAAAGGTCGAGGAGGAAGCGGTCCCCCTCACGGGGGGCGAGATGCTCCTCATCGTCAGTGTCTTCGTCCTTGGCCGTGATGGGCAGGTCCTCGAACCGGACCCCCTCCTCGTCGGCGCCGCCGTCCTCACCGAGTCCGTGCAGCAGCATGATCGCCGCGGCGCGGCGGCCGCTGCCGGGCGGAGCCTTCAGCAGCGCCACCGATCCGGGCTTCTCGATGCGCTCGGCCGCCTCGCGGTAGCCCGCCGGCCGAACGAACCGGTCGGCCAGGTGCATCCGGTCCTCGCGATCGATCCGGAGGGACTCGACCCCTTTGCGGATCATCCAGTCCGCGCCGACGCCGTAAAAGACGTACTGGGGCCCCACCCCGTTGTTCACCGGACCACTCGGATCGTTGACGGTGACGCGGTCCTGCTCGGTCATCGTCCGTCGTCCGAGCGTCGGCGCTCGCGCTCGAAGCGCTGGTGGACCGTACCGCTGTTGTCACCCGCCGTGAACTGGACCCCGGTGTTGTCCCCCTCGAAGTGGGGCGCGTTGTACTGGTGACCCCGACCGGTGTTCACGGGGCCCCGCGGTTCGTTGACGAAGGTGCCGGACAGATCTCCGTTGAGGTTTCCGATGCCACCACGCACGCGCTGTTCGACGTCGCGCGTCCGCATTCTTGTGTGCCCAGCGTCCTTGGCCGACTTCTTGCGGGGCTTCGCCTTTGCTCGTTCCCGGGCCACGCGGGCGTCGCGGTCCGCCGTGCCCAAGTCGGGGAGCAGTCGAGCGAGGGCGTCACCGAGCGCCGCCAGGTCCGGCCCGGCGTTGCGGTGGTCGAACCGCCTGTACTGGCAGTCCGCCAGCTCTCGCAGGTCGTCCGGGAGGACGGCGGGGTCGATCCGCGTGGCCTTTCCGACGAGCACGGGGATCACCAGGATCCCGCGGTCGAGTGCGGTCCGGATCTCACGACGGGTCCAGTCCTGCTCGGTTTCGAGGGCGGCGCGGCCATCGGTTCCCCGCACCTCCGACCAGCGGGGACCGATCACGGCGAGGAGCGCCTGGCACTCCTCCACCGCCCTGACCAGCTCCGCCGGGTAGCGGTGTCCGGGCTCGATCGAATCGCTGGCGAAGAAGATCCGTTCGCCGCCGAACCGCCGGGCAAGCTCCCGAGCGATCATGGTCGCAGCGGATTCCTCGTCGCCTGTGCGGTAGTTGACAAAGACGTCAGGCATGAACATTCCCTTCGTGGGAGGAAGACGGGGGTGAAGGGCCCTTGCGCGGTGGCCGCAGGTCGGCGTTCCGAGACTCCGCCCTGCCTGTGCCATGGAGTCCTGGTCGCGTGAGGTACGGCCCGCCCACGGAGCGTGCAGGAATGGGAGTGCGGCCACTCGGCGGGTCACTGGTATCGGGCAGCCCGAAGAAGCCGAGAGCACGCTTCGACGCGTCGGTCCGGGCCAGCGGGTGCCACCAGGACCGTGTGGGGGCCGGGGGACGCAGGGACCGGGCGGCTCGAGCCGGCCTCGGCCGCGGAGTCGGTGTCAGTCGTGGGAGGGGGCGAGTACCCGTGCCAGTGCCGGTTGCAGATCGTGCACGGCCCGGCTGCTCCGGAACCGGGAAAGTTCGCGCGCCAGGCGCCGGACGTCGCTGTTCACTGTCGCCGAGGGCACGGCCGGCATCACTTCGAGGAGTTCCCCGGCGATCGTGCACGCGTGCTCGACCTCGCCGGAGGCTGCGTGAGCCAAGGACCTGCGGAAGCCGTACCTGGCACGGGTTCGCAGCGCGTGTGGCGGAAGGCGGCGGCACTCCTGGTCGAGGACCTCGGCGGCGGCCTTGGGGCGACCGAGGTCGTACAGGCATCAGCCGGTCGTCATCGCTGCCGGATCGCGCACGTGGGTGGTACCGATCACGGGCTCGGGGCCGTTGTGGGCGTTGTCGCCGTCGAGTAGTTCCCGCGCTTTGGCGAGGCTGCGGAGGCAGTCACGTTCGGCGCCGACGAGCGCGTGTCCCTGAGCCTCCCGCTGCGCGGCTAGTCCGCGGATGCGCGGCGGGAGTTCTTCGCTCTGAGCCCGACGGGCCAGGGCGACGGTGCCTGCGGCGTCCCCGGCGTAGAGCGTCACCAGAGCGCGTCGCACGAGCGCGTAGGTGCCCAGGTGCGGATCGCCGCCGAGCCGCGCGAGTTCGGCGGCCTCCTCGGTCCAGCCGAGCGCCGCGCCACTGTCCCCGGCTTCCTGGGCCATCCAGCCGGTGAACTCCGCGAAGCGCGACGCGAGCTGGAGCGCGGGGGCCCGCCTGGCGGACGGGGCGTCGGCGGCCAGCCCGACGACCGTACGCGTCTGCGTCTCCAGGAGCGGAAGCAGGACTTTCGGTGCGGTGGACTGGCCGAGCGTTCGCAACTGGTCGAACTGCGCGCGGAAGGACGACAGGAGGGGATCGGTGGCGAAGGGCGCCTGACAGCCGAGTTTCAGACCGAGATCGAGCAACGCTCCCGTGCCCGCCGAGAGAACCGTCCGACGTGCGACAGCCCAGAGGCTCGGGACGGCAGAGGCTTCGGTGGTGCCCGAGTCGGTCTCGGCGCGGACCACCAGGCGTTGTAACTCGCCGTTCGCCCCGAGGAAGGCGTCGCACCGCCGGGCCAGTTCGGCAGATGCGGAACGCTCACCGCGCTCGACCTTGCTCAGGTACCCCTTGTCGTAGTTGAGCGCCACGGAGAACTCGGTCAGAGTCAGTCCCGCTTCCTGTCGTAGGCGGCGAAGTTCTGGGCCGAAACGCATGTGTGCACTCATGGTTACCCTCCCCCTCGATCAGCCGACAAGTGAGGTGAACACTCTTTGTAACGGCATGATCTCGCTGCGTTTTCATAGGGAAGTCTGGCACGAGACGGGCCTCGTGAGCGGGGGTTCGCCAGGGTTGCCCGTTGCCTCTTCTGTTCTCTCTCGTTATCCCTAGATAAAGCTCCAGGTCGCTAACGTCTATGTTACTAACGTAGGTGTTAGTCACCTAGATGTTGTGGGGCGGGGGTGTGGGCGTGGTGGATTTCGTGGGTCGTCGGCAGGAGCTGGCGACGTTGGAGCGGGAACTGAACAAGGTCGCGGCAGGGGTCGGCGGGGAGCGGCCCGGTCGGTGCGTGATGTTGCGTGGGCGGCGCCGAGTGGGTAAGTCGCGACTGGTCGAGCGGTTCGCGGAGTGCTCCGGAGCCCCGTTCTTGTTCTACGCGGCGACCGGTGCGTCCCCGAGGGACGAGCTGGCGCGGCTGTCCCGGGACGCCCGGGTGTCGACGCTGCCGTCGGCGGGGCTGGTGGCCGCCGCGCGGCCGGAGAGCTGGGATGCCGCGTTCGACGTGCTGGCCGCCGCGCTCCCCGCCGACCGGGTCAGCGTGCTGGTCATCGACGAGGTGCCGTACCTCATGGACGCCGATGGCGCGTTCGAGGGGATGCTGCAACGGGCCTGGGACCGGGTGCTGGAGACGAAGCCGGTGCTGTTGGTCCTCATCGGCTCCGATCTGTCGATGATGGAAGCTCTGAACAGCTACGGGCGCCCCTTCCACCAGCGCGGCCGGGAGATGGTGCTGGGGCCGCTGAACCCCGCCGAGGTGGGGAGGATGCTCGGGTTGGACCCGGCGGAAGCTTTCGACGCCGTGCTGGTCACCGGCGGGCTGCCGCTGATCTGCGCGGAGTGGCCGAGAGGGGAAGGGCAGTGGGACTTCCTCGCCGAGGCGCTGAGCGATCCGGTCTCCGCCCTGCTGGTGTCGGCCGAGCGCGCGCTGGCCGCCGAATTCCCCCCGCAGGCCCAGGCGCGTACGGTGCTGGCTGCCATCGGCAGTGGCGAACGGACCTTCACCAACATCGCCAGGGCAGCCGGCGGGATCGGGGCCACGCCGCTTCAGCGAGCACTGGAGCTGCTCACGGAGAAGCGGATCGTCGCCGCGGAGCTGCCCGTCTCGCTGCGTCGGTCGAAGGATCGCCGCTACCGGGTGGCCGACCCCTACCTGCGGTTCTGGCTGCATCTGCTCGGTCCGTCCATGAACGAGATCGAGCGAGGGCGGGGCGATCTGGCCTTGGCGCGCATCCGGGAGAGCTGGACCAGCTGGCGCGGCCGGGCGATCGAGCCACTCGTCCGGGAGGCGCTCGCCCGGATGCTGCCCCATGACCGGATCCCCGCGGCGCCCGCAGTCGGCGGCTATTGGACCCGCACCAACGACGTCGAGATCGACGTCGTCGGAGCGGACCGCGCTCCCCTTGCCAGGGAGCTGCTTTTCGTCGGCTCCGTCAAGTGGCTCGAGCACTCACCCTTCGACCGGCACGACCTGGCCGCACTCCATCGGCACCGGGCGGCCCTCACCGATGAGCCCGTGCCGGTCGTGGCGGTCTCGCGAAGCGGGGTCGGCTGCCAGGGGCTCGACGCCGCCTACGGCCCCGCCGATCTGCTGGCCGCCTGGCCGCTGTGAGCGGCGGAGGCAGGAGGAGACGGGAGGCGGGTGTCACTCGGCCCGCGGGGGGTCGGCCCGCGGCGGGGTGAGCCTGTCGAGGTCCAGGGTGACGCCGAAGGGGACGGGGCGCTTCAGCGTCCAGTCGGGCAGAGCGGTCATGCGTCGACCCTGGCGAGCCGGTGGGGCGGGCCACGAGAACGCCGGCGGCCCGCACCGTCCCCGGCCGCCCGCATCGATCCGGACGACACGTCGGCGGGCATGGGGGTGGAGAGGGTGGCGTGCGGGTGGAGAAGGGACGACGGCCTGGTGAGCCGTGCACGGCGTGGACGTACATCCGTCCGTGTGACCTTGTTCACCATGCGCATGACATAGAGGTACGGGAGGAGACCGGTCTCGGGTGCCCCCACCCGGTCAGGGCACCTTGTCGTGACCGATGTGGGGCAGGCGGGCCGCGGGCGGTGAGCGGTGCGGTCCGTGGCCGAAGACGCCTGGTGGTGGACGGTATGCCGGTCGTTTCCGCCTACGTCCCCACGTATCCTCGGCTCGGGACGGCGGGCCGCGGATCGGGAGGTGTCAGGCAGGTGGAGTTCCGGCTGCTCGGATCCGTCGCCGTGATCACGGAGAACGGCGACCTCGCCCCCCGGGCCCGTCAAGCGTTCCAGCCTGCTGGCGATGCTGCTGCTGCGGCCCAACACCGCGGTCAGCGTCGACCAGCTGACCGCCGCGCTGTGGGAGGACGAGCCGCCGACCCACTTCAAGACCGTCCTGCAGGGGCACGTCTCGCGGCTGCGCGCCCTGCTCGCCGCGCACGGCGCCCGGGACTACGGGATCGAACTGACCACCCAGGGCACCGCGTACGAGCTGCAGATGCCGGAGTCCCTGGTCGACGCCCACCGGTTCGAGGAACTCGTCGCCCTCTCCCGGGCGCAGCGCCTGCCCGCCGACACCGTGCGGATGCTGCGCGAGGCCCTGGCCTGCTGGCAGGGCCCCGCGCTCACCGGAACGGTGCGCAGCGGGCCGCTGGAGGCGGCGGCAGGCGGTCTGGAGGACCTGCGGCTGGCCTCCGTGGAAGCCCTGGCCGAGGCGTACGGGCAGCTCGGCGAGCACGGCCGGGCCGCCGCCGTCCTGCGTACCGAGGCCGTCGCCCACCCCCTGCGCGAGTCCCTGGCCGCCGCGCTGATGCTGGCGCTCGGCCGCTCCGGGCGGCAGTCCGACGCGATCAACTGGTACCACCGCACCCGGCGGCTGCTCGCCGACGAGCTGGGCGTGGACCCCGGTGACGCGCTCACCGAGGCGTACGCCACCCTGCTGCGGTCTCCTGTACCCGCCCGACCGGTCCCCGCCCCACCGGCGACCTCCCCCCAGGCCCCTGTTCCGGCTTCGGCGCCCGCACCGGATCAGGCGCCTGCTCCCGCACCCCCTCCCGCCCCGGCGGCCACAGCGCCGTCCCCAGCCTCCCCGCCCGGCCCGGACACCGCCGTCCCGGGCACGGCCAGCGCGGCCTCCGCCACCGCCGTACCGCCGCACTCGACGGGCCTGCCCGCCACGCCCGCGACCCCTGCCCCGCCGGGGCCCCCTGCCCCGCCTGCCGCCGCTGCCAGTCCTGCCGCCGCCACCGTCCCCCCAGGCATCCCAGTCCCAGCGGACACCCAAGTCCCGTCCGCCGTACCCCCGGCGTCCGCCGCACCCGACGTACCCACCGCCCACTCCGCGCAGCCCGGAGCGCACACCCAGCGGCCCGCCTCCACCGCTCAGCCGTCCACGCCGTCCGCCCCCGCCGGCCAGCCTCCGGCGCTGCCCGTCCCCGGCGTCCCCAGCGCTCCCGGCGCTTCCGGTGCTCCCGGAGTCCACGCTGCCCCCGCCGGACAGCCTCCCGCCCTGCCCGCCCCCGCCGCCCCCGGCGCTCAGGCCACCTCCGACATCCACACCGCCCCCACCTCCACCCCCGCGCCCCTCGACCCCGCCACCCCCGCAGCCGCCCCGCCCTCCGCCGGCCCCGCCCCGCCCCCGTCCTGCGACCCCACCGCCCCGGCCGCCGTCCGCCCCGGTCCGCCGCGTGCCGAGTCCGGCGTCCCGGTCCCGGAGCTGCTGCCCCGCGCCCCGCGCGGTTTCACCGGCCGGGGCGCCGAGCTGGCCGCCCTCGACCGCGCCGCCGGTGCCACGGACGCGCCCGTCTGCCTGATCACCGGGCCCGCCGGGGTCGGCAAGACCGCGTTCGCCCTGCACTGGGCCCACCAGCGGCGCGCCGGCTTCCCCGACGGCCGGCTCTTCGCGGACCTGCGCGGCTTCAGTGACACCCCGGCGCCCGACACCGGCTCGGTGCTGCGGGAGTTCCTGCTGGCGCTGGGCACCCCGGCGCCCCACGTGCCCGAGACCACCGCCGCCCGCGGCGCGCTGTTCCGCACGCTCACGGGCGGTCGCCGGCTGCTCGTCGTCCTCGACAACGCCCGCTCCTCCGAACAGGTCAGGCCGCTGCTGCCCGGCGGCGACCACTGCGTCACGCTGGTCACCAGCCGGGACCGGCTCGGCGGGCTCATCGCCTCCGAAGCGGCCCGGCCGCTGCCGCTCGCCCACCTCCCGGCGGCCGACGCCGAGGCACTGCTCGTCAGCGTCCTCGGCGAGGACCGCGTCGCCGCCGAACCGGAGGCCGCCGCCCGGCTGGCCGGGCTCTGTGACGGGCTGCCGCTCGCCCTGCGCGTCACCGCCGCCCGCCTCGCCGAACGTCCCCGGTGGACCCTCGGCGCGATGGCCCACGAACTCGCCGACGAACAGGGGCGCCTGGCCCTGCTGAACGTCGAGGACACCGGCGTCGCCGCCGCCCTCCACCTGACTGTGCAGCAACTGCCCGAACCGGCCGCCCGGATGTTCCGCGCCCTCGGCCTGCACACCGGTTCCGATCTGGACCGGTTCACGGCGAGCGCCCTCGCCGGAACCACCCCCGCGCAGGCCTCCGCCGACCTCGACCGGCTCGCCGCGGCCCACCTGCTCACCGAGTCCGTCCCGGGCCGCTGGACACCGCACGACCTGGTCCGCCTCTACGCCCGCCACCTCGCCCCGCAGGCGGACCCCGAGGGACTGCGCCGCCTCCTCGACCACTACCTCTACACCGGGCTCGCCGCGGACGCCGCCGCCGAACCCGGCTCGCAGCCCTGCTACGCGCTGCCCGCCGACGCCCGGCGCCCGGCCGCCATCCGCGAGTTCGACGACCGGGCCGCCGCGCTGGCCTGGTACGCGGCGGAGCGCCCCGCGCTGGAGGGAGCCGTCGCCGCCGCCGCTGCCCTGGGCCTGCACGACCGGGCCTGGCGGCTCGCCCTCGTCCAGTGGCCGCTGATGCTGTGGCGGATCACGGACGGCTGGACGCCCCTGCTGGAAGCCGGACTCGCCTCCGCCGAGCATGCGGAGGACCTCGACGCGCAGGCGCGGACCCGGGCGCTGCTCGGCTGGATCCTGCACGAGGAGGGCCGGGACGCCGAAGCCCTCGTCCACCTGGAACAGGCACCCGGGCTGGCCGCCCGCGCGGGCGACACGATCAGCGAGGCCATCGCCTGCGTCAACCTCGCCGCCGTCCTGGACGCCACCGGGGACGTCACGCGTCCCGGAGAGCTGATGGCCCGCGCCGTCGCGCTCGCCGACCGCACCGGCCACCCCTCCACCCAGGTGCTGACACTCCAGCACCTGGCGCAGCACTGCCTGCGGACCGGCGCTTACGGGGCGGCCCTCACGCACACCCTGCGCGCCACCTCCCTCGTCTCCCCGCACGCCGCCGTCGGCCGGGCCCAGCTGCGGATCCTGTGCGGTGAGGCGCTGGCCGGTCTGGGCCGGACCGACGAGGCCGCCGAGGAGTTCCGGCAGGCCGCGGCGGCGTCCGAGGCAGCCGGTTTCACCGCCGGGGCCGAACGGGCCGCGCACCTGCTGTCCGGGCTGGCAGCGAAGCGTTAGCGGGACGTAAGCGGGACGGCAGCGCGGGATCCGAAGCTGTACATGGCACCGAGCACGGGACACCGGGCACGGGACGCCGGACGCCGACGCCCGACGCGGAGGCGCCCGGAGCACGGGACTCAGGAGGCCGCCCAGGACCACGACCGCCACCGCGACACCGACCGCGCAGGCGCCCGGGGTCAGGGGGCACCGGGTACCGGCCACGACCGCCACACCACCGGCTTCACCGCCTTCATCACCCACGGGGGAGAACCACCATGCGCAACCACCGCAAGCACACCGTCCTGGCCGTCGCCGCCGTCGCCGCCCTCTCGCTGGGCCTGACCGCCTGCGGCGGCGACGGGTCCGGCACCAAGGACGAGGGGGGCGCCTCGACGTCGCAGACGGTCACGGACGCCGCGAAGTCCGCCGCCACGGCCGGCGCCACCGTCGCCTCCGACTCCGCGGGGTCCTCCGCCGGCTCCGCCGCCTCGGCCTCCGGGGGGTCCGGCACCGCGAAGTCGGGGACCAACGCCCAGCCCGCCGCCAAGAACAAGGCCGGTTCCGGTTCCGCCTCCGGCAGGCCCGGCGCCACCGCTCCCGTCTGCACCTTCCAGGACGTGAAGGTCAAGGCGGCGAAGGCCGACGAGACGCCCACCGAGCACGTCGTGCTGACGGCCACCAACACCTCCGGCCACTCCTGCCGCCTGCTGAAGTACCCGCTGCTCGCGTTCGGCCCTGTCCAGACCGCCAAGGACATCCCGGCCGTCGCGAAGAGCAACCCGGGAGTGCCCGTCGTCCTGGCGTCCGGCGCGTCGGCGTACGCCAACGTCCGGATCGCCAACGGTGGTGCGCACGAGGACAACAAGGTCGTCAAGGAGTTCAACGTGAACCTCTTCGCCGCCGACGGACCCGCTGAGGGCAGCATCGTCGTCCACGCCCCGGCCGGCGGCCTCGCGGTCGACGAGGCGGTCGCGAAGACCGGCTACTGGACCGAGGAACTGCGCAACGGCGCCGACGAGTTCTGACCGGCGCGGCGGAGAGCCGCCTGGCGCGGCCCAGAGCCGCCCCGCGCGGCCGAGGGGCGCCCGCGTGGCCGAGAGTCGCCCGGCGCGGCCCGGAGTCCCCGGGTACGGGCAAGGGGCCGCCCTCGTACGGACACAGGGCCGCCCGGCACGGGCACAGGGCCCGGTGCGACCCGCCTGACCGGGCGGGTCGCACCGGGCCTTCCCCGTTCTCGGGCCTTCCCCGTTCTCGGGCCTTCCCCGTTCTCGGGCC
>NZ_JBEYJA010000073.1:0-26623 GCF_040703815.1 Streptomyces sp. NPDC006743
CGCGAGGACTTCGCGATGAACTACAACCAGGTCCTCCAGGCGGGCATCGCCGCCATCGGCACCACCCTGAAGGTCGAACTCGACATCCAGGCCGTGCAGGGCGAGTCGCTGCCCGCGGTCTGACGGCCGCCGGCGTCCCGCGGTCCGCGCCCGCCGCCCGTCCTCACGTGGCGTTCTTCGTGTCGACGATGCGGCGGGCCAGGTCGCGCAGCTTGACGTTCTCCCGCTGCGAGGCGCGCACGAGGCTGTCGAAGGCCTCCGCCGCGTCGATGTCCAGGCGCTCCATGAGGATGCCGGTGGCCTGGCCGATCAGGTCGCGGGTGCGCATGGCCTCGGTGAGCTGCTCGCGCACGGTCGCCGAGTCCAGGGCCAGGCTCACGTGCGCGGTGAACAGCCGGCCCACGCGGGTCGCCGCCTCGTCGAAGGCGCGCGGCTTCCCGGAGTAGGCGGTGAGCACGGTCAGCCGCCGCTTCTCGGCGCGCAGCCGCAGCGCGAGCGCCGAGCGCAGACCCGCGCCGGCCAGGGCCGCGCAGCCGTCCTCGGTCTCGCTGTCGGTCACCCGCACCACCGGCGCGTGCCACAGCCCGTCCCAGTAGGGCGCCGGCTCCGGGGCGGGCTCGCGGCCGTCGCCGTGCGGGGCGCCGGCCTCGCGTACGACGTCGTCGCTCCAGGCGACGGTCCGGCGCACTCCGCCGCGCTCGGTCACCGCGATGTCCGCGTGCTCGGCGCCCGGCAGCAGGTGCACGGCGAGCCGTACGGCGGCGCGCATGGTGTCGTGCGGGCTGTCCGTGTCGTGCAGTCGCTGAGCCGCCACCGTCAGGGCTTCGGGCAGCTCGAGACTCCCCGGAAAAAGGGGCAAATCAGAAAAGTCGGACGCAGGCACCACGAACCTCTTCGGCATGCACGGCACCACGGCCATGCGCAGGAGAGCTCCGCAGCACATTCCCGACTGCGAGCACAGGACGAACAGAACCTTATCTCGTCCTTCCAGGTGTCCTACGCCTGGGGATGCCCGGCCACGGACTCTGGGAACGGGCGCGCGGCGGTGGTGGAATGGAGGGCGAGGGTCAGGAAGCGGCCCCGCCCGGCGTCCGCCTCGCGGACCGGCCCGGACCGGACGGATGTCTGCCTACTTGCAGGTGAGTGCCATGACCCACTTCCCGAGCCCGTGCCGGGTGCGTGACACGCCTGCCCGCGCGCTGCTCGTCCTGCCGCCGGAGATCGACCTGTCCAACGCCCCCGCGCTGTGCGCCCGGGTGCTCTCCTTCGCGGCCGCCCGCGCCGCACGGCTGCGCCTGCTGGTCCTGGACCTCACGCACACCGACTTCATGGACTCCCAGGGCGCCCGTCTCGTGCTCGACGTACGGGGCCGGCTGTCCCCGCGCGTCCGGCTCCGGGTGGCGGCCCGCCCCTACGGCATCCCCAGCCGGGTCCTGGAGGTGACCGGCGTGCGCCGGGACGTGCCCGTGTACGACGACGCCGAGCAGGCGCTGCGGCTGTGAGCGGGGCGACGCCGTGCGGGTGAGGCCGTACGGCGTGAGGCCGGGCGGAGTGAGGCCGGGCCGGGTGACGCGGGGCAGGACGGGGCGCGGGCGGGGGCCGGGTGATCCGGCCGGTGGTAGGCACGACGGGGACACCCGCCCTGGCGCCGCCGGCCTCCCGCGGCGCCTAGGCTGCCCGTATGGCACCCAGCATCGCGACCAACACCCGCGTATCGCGCGAGGACCTCCTGGACTTCGTACGCCCCCGCCACCGCGCCCTGCTGCTGACCCGGCGCACCGACGGCGGCCCGCAGGCCTCCCCGCTGACCTGCGGGGTGGACGACTCGGGGCGGATCGTCGTCTCCACCTACCCGGAGCGGGCCAAGACCCGCAACGCCAGGCGGGACCCGCGGGTGAGCCTCGTCGTGCTCAGCGACGAGTGGAACGGGCCGTGGGTGCAGATCGACGGCACGGCCGAGGTCCTCGACGTCCCGGACTCCGTGGAACCGCTCGTGGAGTACTACCGCAACATCGCCGGCGAGCACCCCGACTGGGACGAGTACCGGCAGGCGATGCTCGACCAGGGGAAGTCGATCATCCGCGTCACACCGCAACGGTGGGGGCCGGTCGCCACCGGCGGGTTCCCGGCGCGCCTGGCGCCCGGGGAGCGGTAGCGGGCCGCGCTCAGCCCCGGGCGACCATGGCCTCGATGCCCGCGATCAGCAGGTCCAGGGCGAAGGTGAAGTCGCGGTCGAGCATCTCGGCGACCGTGGCACCGCCGCGGGCGTCCATGATCTCCTTGGACTGCCGGAGGAAGTCGGCGGCCGGCTCGTGCTCCAGCGCCGAGCGCATCGCCTGCCCGTAGTAGTCGTCCGGGCTCAGGCCGCTGTCCGCGATCCGGGACAGGAACTGGCCCTCGATCGTGCCGTAGCCGTAGACGAACTGGAAGACGGCCGAGATGGCGCTCGTCACCCGGTGCGCGGGCAGGCCCGCGCGGCGGACGACGCGCTGCACCGTCTGCGAGAAGGCCAGGTGGTTCGGACCGATGTTGAGGTAGCGGCCGGCCAGCGGGGACAGCCAGGGATGGCGCACCAGCTGGGCGCGGTAGGCGGCGGCGAGCCCGCGCAGCTCCTCGCGCCAGTCGGTGTCCGCGTCCGGCTCGGGCAGCGGGAATCCGGCGTAGGCGGCGTCGAGGGCGAGTTCGAGGAGGTCGTCCTTGGTGTCGACGTACCAGTACACGGACATCGCGGTGACGTTCAGCTCGGCGGCGAGCCGGCGCATGGAGAACCTGGCCAGCCCCTCCGCGTCCAGCAGCCGCACCGTGGCCTCGGTGATCCGGTCCCGGTCGAGACCGGACGGCTGCCCGCCCCCGCGTCCGCCCCGGCGTTCCTTGCCCGCCAGCCAGACACTGGTCCGGGCCGCGCCCTTGGCCCCCGCTGCCTTCACCATGGCGCACCTTCCTCCGTCTTCCCGACGCCGGTCATGCTAGAGCGTGTCCCTGACCTCCCCGACGGGCCCGGTGTCCCCGGTGTTCCCGGCGGGCTCCGGCGCCCCGGCCGTCCCGTCCTGCGGCGCGGTCGCGCCGGTCCCGGGCCCCGGTCCGCCGGCCGGGGCGGCCGCCACCTGCGAGTCTGCCCGCTGGGCCCGGCGCAGCAACGCCGCGGCCAGCAGGCCGCCGAGCAGCACCGCGACCGCCCCGACCAGCTGGCTGGCCGACAGCCCCGACGAGTAGGCGTCCAGGATCCGGTCCCTCTCGGCCGGACCGCGCGCCGAGGCCAGCGCCGCGGGCAGGGAGGTCGCGGCCACCGGGACCAGCGCCGCGAAGCGCGAGGTGAGCACCGCCCCCAGCACGGCCACGCCCAGCCCGTTGCCGAACTCCGCCAGCGTGCCGTTGACCCCCGCGCCGACCCCCGCCCTGGCCGGCGGGATCGCGCTCATGATGGCGTGCGCCATGGCCGGACCGGCGACGGCGGTGCCGGCGCCGATCAGCAGCAGACCCAGGAGCGTCCCGGCGTACCCGTGCCCGGCGAGGGTGGCGATCGACACCAGGCCGCCGGAGAGCAGCACCATGCCGAGCAGGATCGACACCGGCGTCCCGAGCTTCACCGTGGCCTTGGCCGCGAGGCCCGAGAAGTTGAGGACCACGACCGTGAGGGCGAGGGGCGCGGTGCGCAGGCCGGCCTCCAGCGGGCCGTAGCCGAGCACGAACTGCAGGTGCTGGGTGAGCAGGAACAGCGACCCGCCCATGCCGAAGGCGATCAGCACCGCCCCCGAGACCGCCCCCGTGAAGCGGCGGTCGCGGAAGAAGTGCATGTCGAGCATGGGGTACGGGATCCGGCTCTCGTAGAGCGCGAAGGCGGCCAGCACCACGACCGCCACGGCCGCGGTCACCAGCACCCGCGCCGACGTCCAGCCGTGCGCCGGGCCGGAGATGATCGCGTAGACCAGCGCGGCCATGCCGACCGTGGACAGCAGCGCGCCGGGCAGGTCGGGACGGTCGCCCCGCGGGCTCCTGGACTCCGGGACGAGGGCGACGACCGCGGCCAGGGCCAGCACCGCGACCGGCAGGTTGACCAGGAAGATCGCACCCCACCAGAAGTGGTCGAGCATGAACCCGCCGATCAGCGGGCCGGTGGCGAAGCCCAGGGCGCTGACCGCGCTCCAGATGCCGATGGCCTTGGGGTGCTCGTCGGGCGTGAAGATCTGCATCACGACGGCGAGCGTGGTGGTCAGCAGCAGCGCGCCGCCGACGCCCATGCCCGCGCGGGCGGCGATCAGCTGAGCGGTGGAGTGGGCGAGCCCGGCGGCCAGCGAGCCGATGCCGAACAGGGCCAGACCGGCGATCAGCATCTTCTTGCGGCCGTAGCGGTCGGCGGCGCTGCCCGCCGTCAGCAGCAGTCCCGACTGCACGAGCGAGTACGCGTTGATCATCCACTGGATGTCGGAGGTCGCCGCGTGCAGTTCGCGGGTGAGCGAGGGGATCGCCACGTTCAGCACGGTGTTGTCGAGCAGCACGGTGAGCTGCGCGAGACAGATGACGCCCAGGATCAGCCAGCGCTGGGGGTGACCCTCGGGCTGCGGCCGGGCCGGGGACCCGGGGTGAGCCGGGGAGGCGGTTGTCATGCCATACAGCGTAGAACTGTTCCCATACGCTGTACAAGCACATTCCGGCCGGGTACGCCGACAGGGGCGGCGGCCGCTCTCCGGCCACCGCCCCTGCCCTCCTCGTACTCACCCGCGGGTCGCTCTCCGGCGGAGCGCTCCGGGCACTCCCGCGGCGCTCCGGACGGACGTCAGCCGGTGCTGGTCCGCTGGGTCAGGTCGTAGAAGGTGGCCGAACCGGCCGTGACCTTCTTGAAGTTCTTCTCGACCCACGAGGTGATCCGGGAGGCGGTGCCGCTGCCGCCCCTGCCCCCGCCCATGCCGCCACCGGCGATGAAGTAGTGGATCCTGCCCTCGGTCACGTACCGCTGGAACTGGGCCAGGGTCGGGGACGGGTCGGTGCCGTTGAAGCCGCCGATCGCCATCACCGGGTCACCGGTGGCCAGTTGGTAGCTGGCGGCGTTCTGCGAGCCGATGGACGCGGCGGCCCAGGTGTACGTGGAGGCGTTCTTCTCCAGCAGTTCCCTGGCCGCCGAGGAGACCTGCGCCCCGTCGAGCAGGCCGCCCATGCCGCCACCCGCACGCCGGCCTTCGCCCGTCAGGGCGCCACCGGGGAAGCCGTTGCCGTTCTGGCCGTTCTGGCCGTTCTGGCCGTTCTGGCCGGGCATGCCGCCTCCGCCGGGGAAACCGCCGGTACCGCCGCCCGGGAAGCCGTTGCCGTTCCCGTTGCCGTTCTGCTGGTTCTGGCCGCCCTGGCCGTTCTGCTGGTTCTGCCCCGGCATGCCGCCGCCGAAGCCGCCGCGCATGCCGCCACCGCCGCCGGGGCCGCCGCCCCGGCCGCCGAAGCCCCGCATGCCCGCGCCCGCCGGGCCGGCGGTCGGGATGGAACCGGTGTGCGCCGAGTCCACCGTGCTCAGCGTGTACGCCGTCGGACCGGCGAGGCAGGCCAGCACGCCCGCGGCCGCCACGGCGACGGCCGGCCGCCTGCCGATCCGGGACACGAAGACCAGGCCGAGGGCCGCGGCCAGGCCGCCGACCAGGACCAGCCACCTGAGCCAGGGCAGGTAGGAGGGCGTGCGGTGGAGCAGGACGTACCCCCACGCGGCGGTCGCCGTGACGGCCGCCGCCAGGGCGATCCGCACCCAGAGCCTGGACCGCTCCCGCCACAGGGCGGTCACTCCCATGCCCGTCACGGCGGCGATGTAGGGCGCGAGGGCGACCGTGTAGTACTGGTGGAAGATGCCCGCCATGTAACTGAAGACGGCCGCGGTCGTCAGCAGCGAGCCGCCCCAGGCCAGGAAGGCGCCTCGGGTGAGGTCGGTGCGCCGGGCCCGGCCCGCCAGGACGAGACCGGCGAGCAGCAGGATCAGCGCGGCCGGCAGCAGCCAGGAGATCTGGCCGCCGATCTCGGAGTTGAACAGCCGGTCCCAGCCGGTCTCGCCCCACTGGCCTCCCCGGCCCCCGCCCGGTCCGCCACCGCCGCCGACGCTGCCGGTCTCGTCCCCGTTGATCCG
Organism: Streptomyces sp. NPDC006743; assembly: GCF_040703815.1. Classification (NCBI taxonomy): domain Bacteria; kingdom Bacillati; phylum Actinomycetota; class Actinomycetes; order Kitasatosporales; family Streptomycetaceae; genus Streptomyces; species Streptomyces sp. NPDC006743. Next base: position 6,098 of record NZ_JBEYJA010000073.1, read on the forward strand.
GCCGAGGCCGTTGTAGCCGAAGGTCAGCTCCAGGAAGCTGTTGTTCTGCGAGCCGCCGATGTAGGGCCGGGAGGAGGCGGGCCACAGCTCCACGATCGCCACCCACCAGCCGCCGGAGACGACGATCGCCGCCGTCGCGAGCGCGAGCTGCGCCAGCCGCCTGCGCAGCGCCACGGGCGCGCAGAGCCCGTAGACGACAGCCAGCGGGGGCAGGATCAGGAAGGCCTGGAGCGTCTTGGTCAGGAAGGCGAAGCCGACGGCGACGCCCGCCCAGACCAGCCACTTGGTGCGCCCGTCCTCCAGGGCGCGGACCACGAAGTGCACGGTGAGCGCCATGAGCAGCGCGAGCAGCGCGTCCGGGTTGTTGAAACGGAACATCAGCGCCGCCACCGGGGTGAGCGCGAGCACCGCGCCCGCGATCAGTCCGGCCGCGGGGCCGGACCGGCGGCGCACGGCGGCGTGGACCACGGCGACCGTGCCCACGCCCATCAGCACCTCGGGGACGAGGATCGCCCACGAACCGAGCCCGAACAGCCGCACCGACAGCGCCATCGGCCACAGCGCGGCGGGCGGCTTGTCCACGGTGATGGCGTTGCCCGCGTCCAGCGAACCGAAGAAGAACGCCTTCCAGGAGGCGCTGCCCGCCTGCACGGCCGCCGAGTAGAAGGAGTTGGCGTACCCGGACGCGCTCAGGTCGTAGAGGTAGAGCAGGGCGGTGGCGAGCAGCAGGGCGAGCAGGGCGGGGCGGGCCCAGCGCGGGTCCTGCGGCCTGCCCCGCCACAGGCGGCGCGCGAAGGGCTGCCGCGGCCCGGCGCCGGGTGCGCTGCCGTCGGTGCCGGCCGGCGGGGCGGGGGACCCGGCCGTCGCGAGGGCGCCGGGCGGGGTGGCGGCCGGGGGCGCTGCCGGGAGCGTGCCCGGGGGCGCGGTCGCGGGCTCGGTGGGTGAACCGGTGGGCGGTGCGGTCGGGGGCGGACCCCAGGAGGACGGTCCCGTGCCCGCCTGCCGGCTGCCGCGGTCGTGTTCGGTGGTCATCGGGGGTCCTTCGGGTCGGTGTCGTACGAGGCCGGGTGCGCCCCCGCGTGCGGATGCGCGTACGGCTGCGGTTGCGGGTCGGGGTGCGATGGCGCGTGTGCTTGCGGGTGCCGCTGCGGGAGCGGTGGTTGCGGCAGCGCCGCGGGATGCGGTGCCCGTCGCGGGTCCGGGTGCGCGGGCGCCGGGAGCAGCCGCACGGCCGGGTCGGCGGCCGCGCCGGCGGGCGTACCGGCGGGCACGGGGGCCGGCGCGCCGGCGGGCGTGTGCGCGGGCGCGTCGCGCCGGTCGGGGAACACCCAGGCGCGGAAGAGCAGGAAGCGCAGGACGGTCGCCGCGAGGTTGGCCGCCACCAGGACCGCCAGCTCGGTGGAGTGCGCGGGCGAGCTGGTGGCCGCGTTCAGCGCGGCCAGGGAGCCGCTGGTCAGCGCGAGACCGATGGCGAAGACGACCAGGCCCTGCGCCTGGTGGCGCACCGCCCCGCCCGGCCCGCGCACGCCGAACGTCAGCCGCCGGTTGGCCGCGGTGTTGGCGACCGCCGAGACCAGCAGGGCGAGCGCGTTGGCGGTCTGGGAGCCGGCGAACTGCCGGAAGAGGCTGTAGAGCAGCAGGTAGAAGAGGGTGGACAGGACTCCGACGACACAGAACCCGACCAGCTGCCGGGCCAGTCCCCCGGGCACGTCCTGGATGTCGCGGTCGCGCGGGTCGTCCCCGAAGGGCCTGGTGAGCCGGTCCAGCGGCAGCGAACCGGTGGCAAGGGCCTTGCCGACCCGCCACACGCCCTTCAGGTCCTCGGTCGCCGTCCTGACGATGTGCACCGTGGAATCGGGGTCGTCGACCCAGTCGACCGGCACCTCGTGGATGCGCAGGCCGGCCCGTTCGGCGAGCACGAGCATCTCGGTGTCGAAGAACCACCCGGTGTCCTCCACCAGCGGCAGCAGCACCTGGGCCACGTCGCGGCGGATCGCCTTGAAACCGCACTGCGCGTCGGAGAAGCGGGCCTGGAGCGAGCCGCGCAGGATCAGGTTGTACGAGCGGGAGATGAACTCGCGCTTGGCGCCGCGCACCACCCGTGAACTGCGGGCGAGCCGCGAGCCGATGGCCAGGTCCGAGTGGCCCGAGATCAGCGGCGCCACCAGCGGCAGCAGCGCGTTGAGGTCGGTGGACAGGTCCACGTCCATGTAGGCGAGGACCGGCGCCTCGGAGGCCGACCACACGGCCCGCAGCGCGCGGCCGCGGCCCTTCTGTCCGAGCCGGACGCTGCTGACCCCGGCCAGTTCCGCGGCCAGCCCCGCCGCCACCCGCGGGGTGCTGTCGGTGGAGGCGTTGTCGGCGACGGTGATGCGGAAGGCGTACGGGAAGGTGCGGGTGAGGTGCTCGTGCAGGCGGAGCACACAGGGCCGGAGGTCCTTCTCCTCGTTGTAGACGGGGATCACTACGTCCAGGACAGGCGTACCGGCGTCCGTGGCGGGGAGGTGCTCCCGAGCCGGGAGGGTACCGGGAGAAGAGTCGGTTCGCATGGCGGCGACTCTTCTCAACCCCCCTGTCGCACCGGTGTGGTGACACTGTGCTGTGCCTGTGAGTACGCGCCCGGAGCGGGCTCGCGGCCGGCGGAGGAGGGCGGGCAGGACGGCGGCCGGGGTGACGAAGGGGACTGCGGCCGGCCCTGGGGCCGGGGGAGCGCGGCGGCCGGCCGTGCCACGGCGGCCGGCCGGTGGGCGGGCAGGTGCACCGTGAAGACGGTCCGGCCGGGCGCGCTGTCCACGGTGACGGTGCCGCCGTGCGCGGCGGCCACGGCCTGCACGATGGCCAGCCCGAGTCCGGTCGAGCCGGTGGCGCGCGTGCGCGCGGAGTCTCCGCGCGCGAACCGCTCGAAGACGTGCGGCAGCAACCGCGGCGGGATGCCCTGCCCGTCGTCCTCCACGTCCACGCATAGCCACGGGCCGTGCCGCCGCACCCGCGCGGTCACGGTGGTCCCGGGCGGTGTGTGCGTGCGGGCGTTGGCCAGCAGGTTGACCAGGACCTGCTGGAGCCGTGCCGCGTCCGCGGAGACCGGGGCCGGTTCGTCGGGCAGGTCGAGGCGCCACTCGTGGTCCCGCCCGGCCGCCCGCGCGTCGCTGACGGTGTCCACGACCAGCGGTACGAGATCGGTCTGCTCGAACTGCAGCGGCCGGCCGGCGTCCAGCCGGGCGAGCAGCAGCAGGTCCTCCACCAGCAGCGTCATCCGGCCGGCCTCGGACTCGATGCGGTCCAGGGCGTGCCGGGTGTCCGGACCGATCCGCTCCCGGCCCCGGCGGGTGAGTTCGGCGTACCCGCGGATCGAGGCGAGCGGAGTGCGCAGTTCGTGACTGGCGTCCGCGACGAACTGCCGTACCCGCGTCTCGCTCTGCTGGCGTGCGTGCAGCGCGCCGTGGATGTGGTCGAGCATGCGGTTGAGGGCCAGGCCCACCTGGCCGACCTCGGTGCGCGCGTCGGTCTCCGCTCCCGGTACGCGTTCGCTGAGGTTCACCTCGCCCGCGTGCAGGGGGAGTTCGGAGACCCGGGTGGCGGTGGCGGCGACCCGGCGCAGCGGGCGCAGGGCGACCCCGACGATGGCGGCACCGGCCAGCGAGGCCGCGACGAGACCGGCGACGGTGACGCTGATCTCGACGAGGACGAGGGTGCTGACGGTGTTGTCGACCTCGCGCGTCGGTATGGCCACGTAGAAGGTGCCGTTGGGGCCGGTGGCGTAGGCGACGCGGTAGTCGCCGAGGCCGGGGAGGGCGGCGGTGTGCCTGCTCCGGTCCCGGGAGACGGACGCGAGCGCGTCGCGCTGGGCCGCGGTGAGGGACTTGGCCCGCACCTGCGGGACACCGGCGTCGTCCTTGGTCTTGTCGCCGACCACGCCCTCGGTGAGGGAGCCGTCCGCGATCTTCGCGACGACGGTGCCGCCCGGCTGCGGGCCCTTGACGAAGTCGGTGAGGCTGATGTCCTTGGGGACCGGCTCGCGGCCCTGCCGCCCGGGGTCCCAGGACGTGCCCGGCCGGCCCGGCGGGTGGAACACGCCGGTCGCCCGTGCGGCGACCTCGTCGAGCTGTCCGTCCAGCTGCTCGTACAGATGGGAGCGCAGCGCCAGGGTCGTCACCGTGGCGATCACCGCGCAGACCACGGCGATCAGGACCACGGACGCGACGACGAGCCGCGTCCGCAGGGTGCGCGGTTGCCCTCCGCGCCCGCGCGCACGCGGCCGTCGTCGTCCGCTCACGACACCGCGGGCTTGATCAGGTACCCGGCACCGCGCCGGGTGTGGATCATCGGCTCGCGGCCCGCGTCGATCTTGCGGCGCAGGTAGGAGATGTACAGCTCGACGACGTTGGCCTGCCCGCCGAAGTCGTACGACCACACGCGGTCCAGGATCTGCGCCTTGCTCAGCACTCGCCGCGGGTTGCGCATCAGGAAGCGCAGCAGCTCGAACTCGGTGGCGGTGAGGTGGATGTCGTCCCCGCCGCGCGAGACCTCGTGGCTGTCCTCGTCGAGGGTGAGGTCACCGACGACGAGGACGGACTCCGAACGCCGGTCGGTGGCGCCCGAGCGGCGGATCAGCCCGCGCAGCCGCGCGACGACCTCCTCCAGGCTGAACGGCTTGGTCACGTAGTCGTCCCCGCCGGCGGTGAGCCCGGCGATGCGGTCCTCGACGGCGTCCTTGGCGGTCAGGAAGAGGACGGGCACGTCGGGCAGGTCGCGGCGCAGCCGCCCCAGGACGGTGAGCCCGTCCATGTCGGGCAGCATCATGTCGAGGACGACGGCGTCGGGCCGGAAGTCGCGCGCGGTCTGCAGGGCACCGACCCCGTCCCCCGCACTGCGGATCTGCCAGCCCTCGTAGCGCAGGGCCATGGACAGCAGCTCGGTGATCGACAGCTCGTCGTCCACCACCAGCACCCGGACGGGGCTACCGTCCGGCCTCAGCAGTTCGGTGCGCCCCTGGGGCGAAGTCGTGGTCATGACGGCCACCCTGGCGACCCCCTCTGAGAACACGCTTTCGCGTGTCTGTGTTTTCCCTGAGAAACGCACAGGCGACGCTCAGGGAAGGCCCGGACGGCGCCCGCGGCGGTGTCACTCCAGGCCGAAGAGGCGTGCTCCGTTGTCGTGGCAGACTGCCCGCAGCCAGCCGGCGCCCAGGCCGAGGCGCTCCAGGGCGTGCAGCTGCTCGACGTAGGGGTAGGGGATGTTGGGGAAGTCCGAGCCGAGCAGGACCCGGTCGCCGAGGGCGGCCAGCCGGGGCAGGGCACGGCGGGGGAACGGGGCGAAGCCCTCGCTGAAGCCGGTGAACGCCATGGTCGTGTCCAGCCGCACCTCGGCGTACCGCTCGGCGAGGCCGAGGAAGTCCTCGTACTCCGGCATGCCCAGGTGCGCGACGACCAGCCGCAGGCGGGGGTGCCGGGCGAGCACGCGGCCGACCGGACCGGGCCCGGTGTGCCTGCCGGGCGCGGGTCCCGACCCGCAGTGGATCACCACGGGGACGCCCGCCTCGGCCAGCAGGCCCCAGGCCGGGTCGAGGAGTTCGCCGGCGGGGTCGTACGCCCCGACCTGGACGTGCGCCTTGAAGACCCGCGCGCCCGCCTCGACGGCCTCCCTGACGTAGGCGTGCACACCGTCCTCCGGGAAGAGCGTCGAGGTGTGCAGGCAGTCGGGCGTCCGGCGGGCGAAGCCGGCCGCCCAGCCGTTCAGCCACTCGGCCATGCCGGGCTTGTGCGGGTAGAGCATGGCGGTGAAGGCCCGCACGCCGAACTCCCGCAGCCGCGCGACGCGGTGGTGCTCCTCCTCGCGGTAGGTGATGGGCCACTCCAGGCCGCCGGTGAGCGGACCCAGCCCGTCGAAGTAGTCCCAGACCTTGCGCAGCACCCGCTCGGGCATGAAGTGCGTGTGCACGTCGACGAGCCCGGGCAGCCCGTTCCGCTCCAGGAACCGCCGCACTTCGGCCGCCTCCTCGGCCGTCGCCGGGGCGGTGGCGGACGCGGGCCGTGACTGATCGTTCATGCAGCCCACGATCACCCCGCGGGCGCCTTGCGTCCACCCCCCGGCGCCCGGTTCCCCCGCCGGGACGGGGCGAGGCGGTGACCGGGCAGCCCCGCGCCCCGGCTCCGGGCCGCGGCGGAGACCGTCCGGTCACCGCCCGGACTCAGAACAGGCCGTCCTGTACCCCTGCCGCTCCGCTCCCCGGCGCCGGGCGCCGCACCGGCACGGTGAGCCGGTCCTCCCCGACGCCCCCGCCGCGCTCGCCGTCCGCGCCGCCCGCGACCGGACGCAGCTCCCAGCCGGTCATCAGCCGCGTGTCGAGGACGACGACCCCGCCCACCGCCGCCAGGTGCAGGTCCGGCCCGGCGGCGGCGACCAGGGCACCGCTCACCACCCCGCCCGCGACCAGCTCGCTCACCTCTGCGACGGCGCCGGGCACCCGCCCGCCGGGGGTGCCGAGGCCGAAGGCCCTCCCGTCGAGCCCGAACACGCCGACGTGATCCACCGGTGCGAACGGCATCCGTTCCAGCGACTCCGGCCAGCCCGGGAGCGCACCGGTCCGCCCGTGCAACTCCCTGATCTCGGCCGCCCGTTCCGCCGCGCCCGAAGGCAGCGCGGACCGCACGGCCCGCTTCGCCGCATAGGGGATCCGGTCCGGGACCCCGAGCGCGGCGCGCAGCACTTCCTCGGTCCGGCGGGCCGCCATGAGCGGTCCGGTGCCCAGCCAGCTGAAGCAGATCGCCCCCTGTTCGAGCAGCCGCGCCGGTCCGCGCTCGACCGCGGTGATCCCGACCTTGGTCATGCCGGGCCCGAACCACGCCAGGTACACGTGGTACGGCCGGGGATCGTCCGCGATCGTGTCGGCGGCCACGGAGTGCGCCCGGTCCAGCCGCGCGCACTGCTCGCACCGCGCCCCCCTGCTCCGCCCCGGCACGGCGGCCCGTACCGGACACGCGTGTCCCCGCGCCCCCACGCAGGTCCGCACTCCCCCTTCCGCGACCTCGAAGGCCACCCGCTTCCCCCACGGCAGCGCGCTCGAACGCCCGCCCTTCCAGGCCAGCACGGGGCCGTCCGCCGACCACCGCAGCCCCGAGCACGTCCACACCCGATCCATCACCCACGAGCGTACGAGCCACCACTGACAACGGCCGGCCGCGCCCGGTGCCGTGCCCTCACCCCGGCGGCCGGCCGCCGCCCCCCGTGCGGGCACCGGCACCGTCGTACCGCCCGCCTCGCGGCACGGCCCCCCGCCACGAACCGCCTCGCGGCCCGCACCGCCGCTGCCCCCGGCGGGGCACCGCCGCCCCCCGAATCCCTTGCGAGGCCCCCGGCCAGGCACCGTGTCCCCGCGATCCTCTGCGCCCGCCGTTGCTGTGGTTGCTGTACTCCGTTGCTGTACTGCACCCGCTTCTGTCGCCTCATACGCGGTACGCCTTGCGCCCTATCGAGGGTCTCCCTGACCGCAAGCACACCCGGCTGCCGCTGGTGCTTCCTCGGTGGCCTGGCCGGTGCAGCAGCTGTCGCCGTGGGCGTTCGGGTCGGCGCTCTTGCCCAGGGTGTCGGCGTCGGCCTTCACGACGTAGACCTCCCAGGACTCCCGGCCGGGGCCGTGGACCCAGACCTTGTCCTGAAGGGCGTAGCAGCAGGAGGTGTCGTTCTCCTCGAAGGTGGCCAGGCCGGCGCCCTTCAGTCGACCGGTGGCGGCGTTGACCTGTTCGGTGGACTCGACCTCGACGCCCAGGTGGTCCAGGCGGGTTTCCTCGCCGGGCTCGCCCTCGATCAGGACGAGTTTGAGCGGTGGCTCGGTGCTGGCGAAGTTGGCGTAGCCCTCGCGCCGCTTGGCCGGTTCGGTGCCGAACAGCTTCGAGTAGAAGGTGATCGAGGCTTCCAGGTCGCTGACACGCAGGGCGAGCTGAGCACGGGACATGGCACGACTCCCATCCAGTTGCATTGATGTTTGTCGATGCAAGATTGCGCCCTGGATCGAAGACTGTCAACATAGAAGCATGTCGAAGCAAGAGCTTGTAGTGCTGGGCCGGGACGATGGGGCCGGCGCCTGCTGCCCGGGGCTGCTGACGGCGCCTCTGGATGAGGACCAGGCCGTGGAACTGGCGAAGGTGTTCAAGGCGCTGGGTGACCCGGTGCGGCTGCGCCTGCTGTCGTTGATCGCCTCGCGGGCGGGCGGCGAGGTCTGCGTGTGCGACCTGACGCCTGACTTCGGCCTGTCCCAACCGACGATCTCGCATCATCTCAAGCTGCTGCGGCAGGCCGGTCTGATCGACTGCGAGCGGCGCGGCACGTGGGTCTACTACTGGCTGGTGCCGGAGATGACCGATCGGCTCGCGGCCATCCTGACCCGCCCTGCGGGCGAGCCGCTGCCCGACCACGCCGCGTCGGCCGGAGCTGCCTCGTGAGCACTGCCGCCGTTGAGAGGGACATCGCGGGACGGCTCTCGTTCGTCGACCGCTACCTCGCCGTCTGGATCCTCGCCGCAATGGCCGTCGGGCTCGGCCTTGGCCGCCTGGTCCCGAGCCTGGGCGACGCGCTGTCCAAGGTGACCGTGACCGGGGTGTCCCTGCCGATCGCCCTGGGCCTGCTGGTGATGATGTACCCGGTGCTGGCCAAGGTCCGCTACGACCGCCTGGACACCGTCACCCGCGACCGGCGTCTGCTGCTGCCCTCGCTGCTGCTCAACTGGGTCATCGGTCCGGCGCTCATGTTCGCCTTGGCCTGGCTGCTCCTGCCGGACCTGCCCGCCTACCGCACCGGACTGATCATCGTAGGCCTGGCCCGCTGCATCGCCATGGTCATCATCTGGAACGACCTCGCCTGCGGCCATCGCGAGGCCGCCGCCGTCCTGGTCGCCCTGAACTCCGTGTTCCAGGTGATCGCCTTCTCGGCGCTGGGCTGGTTCTACCTCTCCGTCCTGCCCGGCTGGCTGGGCCTGGAACAAACCGGCCTTGACGTGTCGGTGTGGGAGATCGCCCGCAGCGTGCTCATCTTCCTCGGCATCCCGCTCGCGGCCGGCTTCCTCACCCGCCGCATCGGCGAGAGGACCAAGGGACGGGCCTGGTACGAATCCACGCTGATCCCGCGCATCGGCCCGTTCGCCCTGTACGGACTGCTGTTCACCATCGTCATCCTCTTCGCCCTGCAGGGCGACGCCATCACCTCACAGCCTCTCGACGTCGCCCGCATCGCCGTGCCGCTGCTGGTGTACTTCGCGGTCATGTGGGCCGGGTCCATGGCCCTGGGCCGCGCTGTGGGCCTGGACTACCCGCGCACGACCACGCTGGCCTTCACCGCTGCGGGGAACAACTTCGAGCTGGCCATCGCCGTCGCCATCGCCACCTTCGGTGCCTCCTCCGGTCAGGCCCTCGCGGGCGTCGTCGGCCCCCTCATCGAAGTGCCGGTGCTGATCGGGCTCGTCTACGTCGCGCTCTACGCCCGCCGCTACTTCACCGCTCCCGCCGTCCCCGCGCCGCAGGAAGATCCCGCTCATGCCTGACACAGCCGCACTGCCGTCCGTGCTGTTCGTCTGCGTCCACAACGCCGGACGTTCACAGATGGCCGCCGCCTTCCTCACCCACCTCGCGGGCGACCGCGTGCAGGTCCGCTCCGCCGGCTCCGCCCCGGCAGAGACCGTCAACCCCGCCGTCGTCCAAGCCATGGCAGAGGCCGGAATCGACATCTCGGCCGAGGTCCCCAAGGTGCTCACCGTCGAAGCCGTCCAGGCCTGCGACGTGGTCATCACCATGGGCTGCGGCGACACCTGCCCCGTCTTCCCCGGCAAGCGCTACCTCGACTGGCAGTTCCCCGACCCGGCCGGACAGGGAGTCGACGCCGTCCGCCCCATCCGCGACGAGATCGAAAAGCGCATCCGCGGCCTCATCGACGAGATCACCCCGGCGGCACAGCCGTGAGCACCCCGACCGGAGTCCGTGTGGTGTCCATGACGCCTGCGCACGCCGAAGAGGTCCTGACGATCTACCAACTCGGCATCGACGAGGGGAACGCCACCTTCGAAACCACCGCACCCATCTGGGAACAGTTCGACGCGAGCAAGCTGCCCGACCACCGGCACGTCGCCATCGACCAGGCCGGAAAGGTCCTGGGCTGGGTCGCCGCAGTGCCGGTGTCCGACCGATGCGTCTATGCCGGCGTCGTCGAGCACTCGGTGTACGTCCACCCCGCCGCTCGCGGGCGGCGAGTCGGTTCGGCTCTGCTCCGCGCTCTCATCGAGTCGACCGAGGCAATGGGCATCTGGACGATCCAGTCGGGCATCTTCCCAGAAAACGCGAGCAGCCTAGCGCTGCACCAAAAGGCGGGTTTCCGCATCATCGGCACGCGCCGGCGCATCGGTCAGCATCACGGGGTGTGGCGTGACGTCGTCCTGGTCGAACGGCGCAATCCTGCCATCGGCTAGCTCAGCATCCCCGGCCCGGCCCTTCCCAGCGACATGACCCACCACCTTCCCCAGCTCCCATCCCGTCCGCCGCCGACCCACACACCGTGGAGCGGGCGTGGTCCATGGCGTCCAGGTGGAGCGCGCCACTGTACGAACGACCTGGACCCCATGGGCCGCGTCTGCTCGGCTCCGCCTGGGCCGACGGCGACGGGACGGGAGCTCCCCGCGCACGCCACCTACGGACCCGCAGCGCCCCCCTGACGTACGTCTCCTACGAGGGCTCGCCGCGCCGGGCTCCGGGTCATCCGCTGCGGAACACCCGGCACACGTGCAGCTCCCTCCTGGCGGCCCTGAAGGTCCACCGCGATGGGTGGCAGCGGTTGATGCGGTTGCTGTACTTCGCTGCTGTACGCCCTGAAACGTCGAAGGCCCCGGATCACTCCGGGGCCTTCGACCTGTGTGCACTCGGCAGGATTCGAACCTGCAACCTTCTGATCCGTAGTCAGATGCTCTATCCGTTAAGCTACGAGTGCTTGTTCTGTTTTCTGTCTTCGCTCCCGGCCCTTTCGGCCCGCTCGCGGCGACAGGAAGAACATTACATGACTGCCGCCGTCATGTGAAATCCATTCCCCCCACCCGTTGTGACCTGGGCAAACGCCGTCAGAGGGAGAGCGGAGGGCACAGGGGGCGGCCGCGGGAACGACGAAGCCCCGGTCCATCGGACCGGGGCTTCGGTGCTCTTGCGCGGAGGCGGAGGGATTTGAACCCTCGATGGGCTTTAAGGCCCAAACCGCATTAGCAGTGCGGCGCCATAGACCGGACTAGGCGACGCCTCCAGCACAACCGCTCACGCGAGCGCGCGATCGGTGCGTGCAGATGATGACACAGACGAGCGGGGTGTCACCAATCGCCCCCCACGGTACTAGGCAGTCGGGGCCGAGGGCAAAGTGCTTGCCGGGGTGCCGCCACGGCCGGGGGGTGCGCGAGGCGGCCGGGGCGCAACGTCCTGGCGGGCGGCGCGTTAGTCCGGGCATGGTGCAGGTCAGCTCTTCTTCCCCGGGGCGCTCCCGACAGCGCTCACCGCGACGCTTCCCCCTCGGCGGCTCCGCCTCCGTCGTCACCGTCACGGCCGCTCTCGCCTTCGCGGTCCTGTCCGCCGTGCCCGCCGCCGCCTCGGCCGGCGCGCCCCCGCCCGTGCGCGACGAGGACCGGGCCGGCGATCACCTCACCGTCACCGTGCGGCACGCGGGTGACGGCAGGGACGGGACGTACGAGCTGTACTGCCACCCCGGCGGCGGCAGCCACCCGCACGTGCGCGGCGCCTGCCGGGCGCTGGAGCGGAACACGCGCTGGGGCCGGGACACCTTCGCGCCCGTGCCGGACGGCAGCACGTGCACCTTGCAGTACGGCGGCCCGGCCACCGCCCGCGTCACCGGGACGTGGGCGGGACGCCCGGTCGACACGGCGTACGACCGCCGCGACGGCTGCGCGATCGAGCGGTGGAACCGGCTCGTGCCGGTGCTGCCCGACCTCGGTCCCTGACGTACGGCGGGTACGGCCCCTGAAGTACCGGGGGCGGGCGGGCGAGCGTCCGGCGTCGTAGGGGCCGGCCTCGCCGTGCCGCAGTCCCCGGCGTCCGGGGGCCGGGGCCCCGCCGCCCCGGGGCCTGCTCCCCGGAGATCCGGAGGGCGTGGTTCCCGGCGATCCGGAGGGCGCGGTCCCGCGGCCTCCGGAGGTCGTAAAGGGGAGTTCGGGACTCCGTAAAGGTCGTGCGGAGGTCGTGCGAAGCGGAACCGTACGGTCACAGGTTCGACGTCACTTCCCCGTGCGACCTCCCTGGCATCCGGCGTCGCGAGCGCAACCTCAGCGCTTAGACTCGCTCGCGTGACACGCTGCGGGCCGGTTGGCAAGATGGCCCCCGCGGTGGGCAAGGTGCGGTAACAGGGAGGAAGCGTCTCGTGAGCAGCAGGCCATCCCGAGGCGCTGCTCGCCTCGCTGCCATACTCGACGCGCTGCCCGACGCGCTGCTGCTGGTCAACGCCAACGGCACCGTCGTGAACGCCAACACCATCGCGCTGGAGGCCTTCGAGACACCGGGCACCGCCCTGGTGGGGCGCGGGCTGCTCGACCTGCTGCCGCAGTTCGACTCCAAGCTCATCCCCGGCTCCATGCGCCGTCCGGACCACATCGACCCGCGCGCGCGGACCAAGCCGACCCGGATGACCGCGCGGCGCACCGACGGGACCGAGTTCCCGGTCGAGGTCACGAGCGCGAACCTGCAGAACGGCCAGCAGGCCTACGACGGCTCCGGATACACCAGTGACGAACTGCTGATGCTGGTCGTCCGCGACCTGGCCGGCACGGTGGACACCGAGGCCGAACTCGCCCGTTCGCAGCGGCAGACCGAGATGATCCTGCGGGCCGCGTCCGAAGGTGTCGTCGGTACCGACACCGACGGGCGGATCGTGCTCGTCAACCCCGCCGCCGCCCAGATCCTCGGTTACCGCGCCGGTGAACTCGGCGGCCGGGAACTGCACACCCTCGTCCTGCACTCCCGCGCCGACGGCTCGCCGTTCCCGTACGAGGAGTCCCCGCTCGCCGACACGCTGCGCTCCGGGCGCAAGCACCGGGTGCGCGGCCAGGTGGTGTGGTCCAAGGCGGGCGACAAGCTGCCCGTCGACCTGACCACCGCGCCCGTCCGGGACGGCGACCAGCTGGTCGGCGCCGTGATGACCTTCACCGACCGCCGCCCCTACGACGCGCTCGCCGAGGAGATGGACGCCGCCGGGCGGCGGCACGCCGAGGAGCGGGAGCGGCTCGCCGAGGAGCACGCCGCCGCGCTCGAGGCGCTGCGCCGGCGGCACGCGGCCGAGATCGACGAGCTGACCGAGCGGCACGCGGAGGAACTGGCCGCCGGCGAGGACCGGTACGCGGCCCTGGGCGAGCGCGAGAAGGACCGCTACGAGGCGCTCGCTGCCCGCCACGAGCAGCTGCTGACCCTGCTCGGCGGCTCCCTGCGCGGCCCCCTCGACGAACTGCGCCGCGAGCTGGCGGCCCTGGCCGCCGACGACGCCGGGCAGCTGTGGCCCGAGGCGAACCAGGTCCTGCACCACCTGTCCGCCGGCTACTCGCGCATCACCACTCTCATCGACAACGTCCTCGGCTACCAGCGCCTGGACATCGGCAGCGAGCAGATCACCCGGACGAAGGTGATGCTCGACGCCGTCGTCGCCGCCGGTGTCGACGGCGCCGTGGACCTCGTCGGCCCCGGCCGGGTGCAGTTCGCGGTGCACGCGCCGCCCATCGAGGCGGAGGTCGACCCGCAGCGCCTCGCCACCGCGCTCGCGCACCTCGTCGCGGACGTCGCGGGCGTGGACGCGACCGGCAACGCGCCCGTCTCGACGACCGGTTACATGGACAACACCGTCGTGGTCGCGGCGGCGCAGCGCGGCGCGGTCGTACGGATCGAGGTGCGCGGGCCCTACGCCGGGGGGGACCCGGTGCACGAGCCGATCGTGCGCGGGATCGTCCGGGCCCACGGAGGTGTGCTGCAGACGCACCAGGTGCCCGGGATGAGCGGCAGCGCGTACGTCCTGGAGGTGCCGATCGGGGACGGTGCGGGGGCCATGGCCATGGGCCTTCCCGGCACCCTGGAACCGGCCGCCCCGCACACCGCCGCCCTGGGCCCGGCCGGCCCGGCGGCCACCACGGGTGCACCGGGCACGGCGGACGCGCCGGGAGCGCCGGACGCGGGAGCGGGCACGGCGGAGACGGAGCCGGCGGCGGGCCCGGGGCCGCGGGGCGGGAGCGGCACGGCCGTCGAGGTCGCGCTGCCCGCGCAGGCGACGGCCGGTGGCGGGCGGCGCCGTGCCCGGCGGGCCTCCACGGACGCGTTCCTGGACGGTGACGGCGAGGGGGAGCCCTCCGCCGAGCCCGGCACCGGGTCGACGCCGACCGGACGGCGCCGCAGGCGCGCGGTGGAGGAACCGGCGCCGGAAGCGGTGCGGACCTCGCAGGGCACGGACGGCTCCGGTGGCACGGGGCGCCGGCGCGGCCGGCCCGCCGAGGACCCGGACGTGGCCGAGGGTGCCGTGGTGACGGCGGCCGAGCATGCCGCGGGTACGGCGGCGTCGGGGTCGGGCCTGGGCGGTACGGTGCCGCCGCAGGGCGTGCCCGTGCCGGTGCCCGTGCCCGGCGGGCAGCGGGATCGGCGCGAGACCGGCGAGCCCCACGCGCTGCCTGCCGCGCCCCCGGCGCCGGGCGCCGCGCCGGGCCGGCCGGCCGACGCGGGCACGGGCACGGAGGGCCCTGCGGGGCCCGGGGCGCCGGCTGCTCCTGCCTCCGCTGTCTCGGTCCCGGCCGAGCTTGCGCCCGGGGAAGCCGGTGACGCCGCGGCTCAGCCGACCGGCCGTCGCCGGCGCGCTCTCGCGGCGGCGACCGAGCGTGCCGCCGCTCAGGAAGCGGCGCCCCGCACGGTGTTCGCCCTGCCGCCGGCCGACGCGGACCGGCCCGCCGCCGCACCCGAGGGCCCGCAGGTGCCGCGTGTGCCCCAGGTGCCCCAGGTGCCGCAGATGTCTCAGCAGGCAGAGGTACCGCAGCAGGCGCAGGCGCAACTCCCGGTCCAGGGCCCGGCTGTTCCCGCCCAGGGCCCGGGTGCCGGTCCGGGCGCGGTCGCGGGTGCCGGTCCGGCTGCCGGTCCGATCGCTGTTCCCGGTGCCGTCCCGGCCGTCGGTCCCGACGAGGGCCGGCACGACGCCGTGGGCCACGACCAGGCCGACGACCACACGCCTCCGCAGCCGCATCCCGCGAGCACGCCGACCGGTCGGCGGCGGCGGGCGGTGGCCGACCCGGCCGAGGCCGCCCCGGCGCCCGCCGCTCCCCCCGCTTCCGCCGCGGACGGCTCCGACGCGGCCCCCGTCGCCCCGCCGCAGCCGTGGCCCGGTGGCGGCACGGACGACACGTCCGGCGCGGGTGTCCCGCTGCCGCCGGCCGGTGCCACGGGCCCCGTACCGTCCGTCCACCCCGCGGCACCCCTCGCTGCCCCGGGCGCGCCCCTCGCGCCGGACGCCCCGGCCGCCGCCCCCGGCGTCCCGCACCCCGCGCCCCGGCCCGGCGCCGGTACGCCCCCGCACGGCACCCCGGCCACCGGAACCCCGTTGCCGCCCGAGCAGCCCGTCGGCCGGCCGCCGGTGCCGGGCACCGGGCCCGCCGCCGGGACCGCGCCGCGTGCGGCCCAGCCGCTGCCCGCCGAGTCCGCCGTGCCGGTCGACCCGCACGCGGCCCAGGGCCGGTCGATCAGCGTACGGACGCTGGGGCAGGGCGTGCCCTTCAGCCGTCAGGCCGCACAGGTGCAGCAGCCGACGGCCACCCCGCCGCCGCACGCCCCCGGTGGTTCCGGGCGCCGCCGCAAGCTCGGCACACCGCCGGATCCGGCCGCCGCGCGCCCGGAGCAGCAGCGCCCCGAGCAGGCGCCGGCCCGGCCGCATCCGCCGGCGCCCGAGCGGCCCGCCCCGCAGCCCTCGCCGAACGGGACCCCCGTGGCCCCCGCTGCTCCCGCGGCCACCCCGGCGCAGCAACCACAGCAGCCCCAGCAGCCCCAGGGATCCCTCGCGGGGCAGCCGCGGCTCGCGCAGGCGTCCGAGGGCGCCGGACGGTCGTACGCCATAGGGGCACCGGACGAGAACGCCGCCGAGGGGCCCGAACCGCTGGACGGACCGGGCGGTGCCGTCGAGGTCGCGGACACGCCGCGCCCGCAGCCGATGGACGACGAACTGCCGCCGGAGCCGCTGGACAACCCGCGGCGGCTGCTCGTCTGGCCGGCCCCGGACGTCACCACGCAGCAGGCGCTCAGCGACCGCGGCTACCGTCCCGTCATCGTGCACTCGCGCGAAGAGGTCGACGCGCAGATCGCGGCCTTCCCCGCCGCCCTGTTCGTGGACCCGCTGACCGGGCCGATCACGCGCACCGCGCTGCAGTCGCTGCGTCAGGCGGCGGTCGCCGCGGAGGTACCGGTGCTGGTCACGGCCGGACTCGGGCAGGCGACCCGGGAGGCGGCGTACGGTGCCGACCCGGCGGTCCTGCTGAAGGCGCTCGCGCCGCGCGACAGCGAGCAGCATCCGCCCCGCGTCCTGCTGATCGAGGAGCACGCGGAGATCGCGCTGGCGCTGACCGCGACGCTGGAACGGCGCGGGATGCAGGTGGCGCGGGCCGCGAGCGACGCGGACGCGGTGGCGCTGGCGGGGCGGTTCCGGCCGAACCTGGTGGTGATGGACCTGATGCAGGTGCACCGCCGCCGGGCCGGGATCCTCGACTGGCTGCGGGCGAACGGGCAGCTCAACCGCACCCCGCTGGTCGTCTACACGGCCGCCGTCGACCAGGCGGACCTGCCGCGGCTGGCCTCCGGCGAGACGGTGCTGTTCCTGGCGGAGCGCTCCACGAGCACCGAGGTGCAGACCCGGATCGTGGACCTGCTGGCCCGGATCGGAACCAACTGAGGCACGGCCGACGCACCCGCCCCCGCCCGTGGAACGCGGCCGGCCCTGCGACCTGGGGGCCCGGTCGGCGCTGCGGCCGGGAAGGTCCGCCGGGAAGCTCGCGGCGGTCGGTGACGGGGGCGCCTCCCACGCCGTCCGGGCGGTGGGGGAGCATCGCGAGGCGGAGCATCACCGGCGTACTGGACGTACTCGGCTGATCCGCCGACGCGGCTGGGGCCACCCCCTGCTCAGCAGAGCTTGGGGAGCCGTGCCGGCGTCGCGGGCCGGTGGACCTTCCCGGTCGCAGCGCCTGTCAGGACCTCTGAGTGCTGTGAACAAAACGGGAGCCGGGCGCCCCTTTTGTTCGCGGCTCTACGTCCTGGGCGCCGTCAGCCGCCGGGCCGCCTCGCGGATCGACGACCGCAGGTGTTCCCCGTCGGAGTCCGCCGCGCCCACCAGGATCCGCCGCATCTGCGGAACGGCCGCGGCCCAGCCGGCCAGCGCGACCAGCAGGAACATCAGGTCCCGGGCCGGCATGGCGTCGGTGATGACACCGCGCTCCTGGCCGTCCCGGAGCGCGGCGACCTTGCGGGCGTAGTGCTCCTGGCGCGCGCGTTCGTCGGGAAGTTCGTCGGTGCCGTACTCGACGCCCTCCCAGAAGAGCAGGCGCAGCAGTTCGGGGTGGGCGGCGTGGTAGTCCAGCAGGCGGTCCATCCAGCCGTCGATGTCGTCCGGATCGATGGGCACGGCCGCGGCGAGGTCGACCATGCACCTGCCGAGGACGTGCGTGAACAGGTCGGACTTGTTGCCGTAGTAGGCGTAGATGAGCTGCTTGTTGGCCTTGGCCTGAGCGGCGATGCGGTCGATGCGGGCGCCCGCGATGCCGTGCCGGGCGAACTCGGCGACCGCCGCGTCGAAGATACGGGCCTTGGTGGCCTCGGGGTCCCTGACTGCCATGGGACCAGCGTACCCCGCTTAGCAACCAACTGTTTGGTTGACAGGGAATGGATCCCGGACGCAGACTGTTCCACAGTCCAACCAACCAGTTGGTTGCGAATCCGTCCCGCCTCGGAGGCCCCGCACCATGTCGTCGTCCCCAGCCCCAGCGCCAGCCCCCGCCACCCCCCGGACCGACGCCCCGCCCGCCACCACGGGTGGTGCCCCCGAGGCCGCCCCCCTCCCCGCGGCCACCCGCCGCGGCCTCGGCCCCAACGCCTTCCTCGCCCTCATCGCCCTGTGCACCGCGATCACCGCGGGCAACATCTACCTCGCGGCGCCGCTGCTCCCCCTCATCGCCCGCGACTTCGGTACGGCGCCCTCGGGGGTGGCCTGGATCGCCTCCGTGGCGCAGTTCGGGTACGCGGCCGGGCTGCTCTTCTTCGCACCGCTCGGCGACCGCGTCAACCGGCGCCCGCTGGTGGCCGTCCTGTCGGTGGCCACGACGGCCGCGCTGCTCGTGGCCGCGGCGGCCCCCGGCACCGGCGCGCTCGCCTCCGCCGTGTTCGTCGCCTCCGCCGCGACCGTCGTCCCGCAGCTCCTCGTCCCGCTGGTCGTCGAACGCGCCCCCGTCGACCGCCGCGCCCGGCACGTCGCCGCCGTGATAGCGGGCCTGTTCACCGGCATCGTCGCCGCTCGGGTCATCGGCGCGCTGGCCGGCCAGGCGTTCGGCTGGCGGTGGGTGTTCGTCGGCGCGTCGGTGCTGACCCTGGCGCTCGGACTGGCGACCGCCCTCGCCCTGCCGTCGGAGGGCCGGCGCGGCTCAGGACCGCTGCTGTCCGGCATCGCCGCCCTGCCGGGCCTCGTGCGCCACTCGCCCGACCTGTGGCGTGCGTGCCTGCGGCAGGCCGGCATGTTCGGCGCGTGGAGCGCGCTGTGGACCTCGCTCGCGCTGCTGCTCACCGGCCCGTCCTACGGCCTGTCGATCGCGACCGCCGGGCTGTTCGGCCTCTTCGGACTGGCGGCGAGCGCGGTGGCGCCGCTCGCGGGCGGCCTCGTGGACCGGTTCGGCGCCGGCAAGGTCGTACGCAACGCGTACCTCCTGGCCGCCGTGTCCGTGCCGCTGTTCTGGCTGGGCGGGCACACCCTCGTCGCGCTGTTCGTGGCCGCGGTCGCCATCCACGCGGCCCTGGTCGCCTCCCACGTCGCCAACCAGACCCTGGCGCTGACCACCACCTCCGCCCCGGCGACCGCCAACACGGCCTACGTCGTCTCGGGCTTCGCGGGCGCCGCGCTGGCCTCCTCCGTGGCGGCCCCCGCCTTCGCCCACTGGGGCTGGACCGGCGTCTGCGCGGTGGCCGCGATCTGGCTGGTGATCGGCTGGGTCACCACGGCCGTACGCCGCTGAGGCACCACACCGCCACCGCGGGCCTCCCGGTACCGAGCCCCACCGCCGGGAGCATCCCCGCGCCGGACCCCGCCACGACACGCCCGGCCACGACGCCCCCGCGCGACACCCCCGCCCGCCGCGAGCATCCCCGCCCCGGCCCCCGCCACGGCACGCCCCCGTCCACCGGGGGCTTCCGGCCCTCTCCGGGAGACCGGTCACCGCCGCTCAGATACCGGTCGCCGCTCAGAGGCTGGTCACGTCCAGTTCCCCGGCCGCGTACTGCCGGCGCAGCACCTTCTTGTCGAACTTGCCCACGCTGGTCTTCGGCACCGCGGTGACGACCGTCCAGCGCTCCGGGAGCTGCCACTTGGCGATCCGCCCCTCCCCGGCGAGGAAGGCGCGCAGCGTCTCGAAGTCGGCGGTGGCGCCCTCCTTGAGGACGACCGTGGCCAGCGGACGCTCACCCCACTTGTCGTCGGGGACGGCGACGACGGCGGCCTCGGCGACGTCCGGGTGGGACATCAGCGCGTTCTCCAGGTCGACCGAGGAGATCCACTCGCCGCCGGACTTGATGACGTCCTTGGCACGGTCGGTGAGGGTGAGGTAGCCGTCGGGGCTGATGGTGCCGACGTCACCCGTCTTCAGCCAGCCGTCCTCGCTGAACTTGTCGGCAGGACGCAGCGGTTCGGCGTCCGGGCCGTTGTAGTAGGCACCGGCGATCCACGGGCCGCGCACCTCCAGCTCGCCCGCCGACTCGCCGTCCCAGGGCAGGCGTTCGCCGCCGGGCCCGGTCAGCCGGGCCTCGACACCGGCCGGGAAGCGGCCCTGGGTGAGGCGGTAGGCGAACTCCTCCTCCGTGCCGGCCGCGTACGCCGGGGGACGGGCGACCGTGCCCAGCGGCGACGTCTCCGTCATGCCCCAGGCGTGGCGGACCCGCATGCCGAGCCGGTCGAAGGCCGCCATGAGGGAGGGCGGGCAGGCCGAGCCGCCGATGGTGACCTGGGTGAGGGAGGAGACGTCGCGGGGGCGGGCGGTCAGCTCGCCGAGCAGGCCCTGCCAGATGGTGGGGACGGCGGCGGCATGGGTCGGCCGCTCGCGCTCGATCATCTCGGCGAGCGGGGCGGGCTGCAGGAAGCGGTCCGGCATCAGCATGTTGACGCCGGTCATGAAGGTGGCGTGCGGCAGGCCCCAGGCGTTGACGTGGAACTGTGGTTCTAAAGGGGCAAATAAAAAACCCCAGGTCAGAACAGGGTTTCACCGTCGGCGCGGTCGTCGACCTCGGTCGGCTCGTCCTT
>NZ_JBEYJA010000074.1:0-25283 GCF_040703815.1 Streptomyces sp. NPDC006743
CCGTCCGCGTCCTCCAGACAGAAACCCGACTTCGCGTTCACCAGATACCCGTTCGCCGCGTCCACCGACCACTGCTGCTCCTTCGAACCGTCGCAGTAGTCCAGGACCACGCGGGTGCCGTTGCCGGTGCCGCCGTTCTCGGTCGTCATGCACTTTCCCTGGTTCCACAGGGACTTGTCCGCACCGAGGGCCCACTGCTGGGAGGCGGTGTCGTCGCAGGAACGCAGGACGACCTGCACTCCGGCGGCGGGTCCCGCGGCCAGGCCGACGCACTTGGAGCCGAGACCGGTGATGTGGCCGATCGGGCCGTCCGGCTGGGGGGCCGGGGTGTGGGCGGTCCCGCCGATGGTCATGGCGAACACATGGCCCTGGGGCGCCCCGGTCTTCGGGTCGTCCGACGTGGGCAGGATGACGGCCTGGACCGTCTTGCCCGGTGCCAGGGGCACGGTGGTGGCGAAGAGGTTGACCTTCTGGTCGTGCCTGCCGTCGCTGCCGTTGAGGTAGGGGAAGCTGCTGAGCAGGTCGCTGCCCTGGGCGACGTTGGTGCTGTCCCACCAGTCGGAGAAGCTGAGACCGTACTGCTGCGTGGTGCCGTCGGTGTAGACGATGGTGCCGACGCCCTGGAGCGGGCCGCTGGTGCCGCTGCCGACGAAGCCGAGTTCGCTGCCCGAACCGGACAGGGCGACCGCCTGGCCCCGGGTGTCGATGGCGTCGGGGCCGCCCGCCGGGACGTCCGGCCACTGGTAGGTCAGTCCGTCATGGGTGAAGGGTCTGCCGGGCGCGAGGCCCTCGGCGGCCAGGGCCTGGGCGGAGAAGCTGAAGCCGCCGCCGTCGTACTTGCCCGGCCCGGGGTCGCCGTCGTCGGTGACACCGACGTTGGTGTAGGCGGCCTTCTGGTTCGGGAACGGGATCCGGAGGGTGGCGTCGGCCGAGTAGGTGCCGGCGGTGTGGGTGGCGGTCGCGGTGAGCGGGACGTTGCCCGGTGCGGCGCCCGAAGGAGCGGTGACGCGCCAGGTCGTCGTCACGGAAGTGCCGGCGGCGACGCTGGGGAAGGTGGCCGGTGTGGTCGCCTGCACGGTCCAGCCGGAGGGGGCCGGCAGGGTCACCGTGACGCCGGTGAGCGCGGAGCCGGTGCCGTTGGTCAGGGTGGTGGTCGCCGTCGTCGTCTGGCCGGGCTGGGTCAGCGCGGCCGTCTTGAGGGCGAGGGCGTCCTTGACCACGATCACCGTGGAGCCGGTGACGCCGCCCACGGTGGCACTGATGGTGGCGACGCCGTCGGACGCGGCGGTGAGCAGCCCCGAGGAGCTGACCGTGGCCACGGTGGGGTCGCTGCTGGAGTACTGGACGGCCGCCTTGGACAGGTCCGTGAAGGACTGGTCGTTGTTGACCGCCTCGACGATGTGATCGGCGGTGATCGAGGTGTCCCGCTGCTCCCTGGCGGGGTCGGTGTCGTCCTTGATCCAGGGGTTCTTGCCGGTCAGGTCGAGGGTGTCGCCCGCGTGGAAGACGACCTGGCCGGGCTGGACGGTGACGGTGCGCACCTTCGGGGTGAGGGTGCCGGTGATGTTCACCGTGGCGGTGCTCTGCACGGTCGCGGAGTCGGAGGCGACGCGCAGCGCCCAGGCGCCGGGGTACACGGTGTGCCGGGAGGTCGCGGGGTTCCAGACGCTGAGGTCGGACGCGGCGACCGGCAGGGTGACGTGGGTCTTCTCGCCCGGGGCGAGGACGCCGGTGTTCTGGAAGCCGACGAGCCGCTGCCTGGGCATCGTCACCCCGGGGACGGTGAAGGAGTTGGCGGCGTAGAGCTGCGCGACCGTGGCTCCGGGGGTGTCGCCCGTGTTGGTGACGTCGAAGGAGACGTTCACCGTGCCGTCGGCGGTGAGGGAGGTCTTGTCCACCTGGGCCGCCGAGTAGGCGAAGCCGGTGTAGCTGAGCCCGTAGCCGAAGGGGTAGGTGGGGGTGCCGGTGAAGTACTGGTAGGTCTGGCCCTTGCCGTCGCTCTGGGCCGGGGTGAGACCGTAGTCGTTCTTCCCGGCGAGCTGGGAGTCGTCCTTGTACCAGGTGAACGTCAGGTGGCCCTGCGGGTTCTGCTTGCCGAAGAGGACGTCGGCGAGCGCGGTGCCCTGGCTTTGGCCGTTGTAGCTGCTGAAGAGGATGGCGGCGGCCTTGGACTGGCGGGCGGCGATGTCCACCGCGCCGACGGCCTGGAGGTCCAGGACGGTGTTCGGGTTGCCGAGGGCGGCGACCTGGTCGATCAGGGCGTTCTGGTTGCCGGGCAGCGCGAGGCTCGTGCGGTCCTTGCCCTCGGACGCGGTGTCCTGGTCGGTGCCGGCCACGACGACGACCAGGTCGGCGGCCTTGACGGCGGCCTGGGTGGCGGTGCTGAGCGTCACCGGGCCGGTGCCGGTGGTGCTGCTGCCGGCCGCGTCGTAGAGGACGGACGCGGCCGGGTTGGCGGCCTTGAGGGCGTCGGTGATGCCCTGCCGCATCGAGATCTGCTGGTCGGGGGCGTTGCCGTAGCTGCCGAGGCTGACCGTGTCGGCGAGCTTGCCGAGGACGACCACCTTGTTCACGGCGGCGGCCTTCAGCGGCAGCAGCGGGCGGCCGGTCGCCGCGAGGGTGCTGTTCTTGAGGAGCACCATGGAGGCGTCGGCGGCCTTGGCGGCCAGCGCCTTGTGGCCGGCGCTCTGGATGACGGACTTGTCGATGGAGGTGTACGGCACGCTGTCCGGCGGGTCGAACTCACCGGTCCGCATCCGGACGGTGAACACCTTCACCAGCGCGGTGTCGATGACGCCCTCGGAGAGCAGGCCCGCGCGGACGGCCTCCATGACGTTGGCGGTGGTCATCTCCTCGCCGCTGCAGTTGAGGTCGTTGCCGGACCGCAGGGCCATGGCCTGGCCGCCCGCGGGGGCCCGGACCTCGTCGCCGGTCCTCCCGTCGATCCACAGCGGGTTGCCGCGGGAGCCGTTGGTGGTGAAGGGCGCGGGCGCCCAGTCGTGGCCCTCGCCGGGCAGCTTGTAGGTGGTGCCGACACCGCCGCAGTCGGAGGTGGTGAGGCCGCCGAACCCGTAGGTGCGCTGGGCGAGTTCGTTGTTGGTGTACGTGTCGGCGACCGCCGGGGTGCCGTTGATCGCGTTGTAGGAGGTCATCAGTCCGGCGACGTGCGCCTCGCCGATCAGGCTCGCGAACTGCTTGGTGTAGTAGTCCCGCAGCTGCGTGTCGTTGACGTCGGAGCTGATGCCGGTGCGGCCGTCCTCGACGTTGTTGAGCGCGTAGTGCTTGGCGGTGGCGGCGGCCTTCAGGTAGCCGTTGAGGGAGGTGCCGTCGCTCCTCTGGCCCTGGAAGCCGTCGACGAACTGGCCGCCCAGCTTCGCCTGAAGGTAGGGGTCCTCGCCGTACGACTCGTCGTGCCGGCCCCACAGCGGGTCGCGGTCGTTGTTGACGGTCGGCGCGAAGTAGGTGAGGGAGCCGTAGTTGTCGGCCGAGGAGCCGAGGTTGTTCTTGCCGGTGCCGAACAGCGACTTGTCCAGGAAGCCGCGTGCCTCGTCGGAGATGGCGGAGCCCTCCTGGTACTGGAGTTCCGGGTCCCAGGCCATGGAGGTGGCGAGGCTGGTGGGGAAGCCGGTGGCCTTGACCGGCCAGGAGCCGCCGCTGCCGACGTTCTTGCCGTTGCCGAGGGCCTGGATGCCGTGCAGGGCCTCGTTCCAGTAGGTGTACCCCTGGACGCCGAGGCTCGGGATGGCGGGCGCGTCGTTGGTGATGAGCTGGCGGATCTTCTGGTCCAGCGTCATCCGGGAGACGAGGTCGGCCGCCCGTTCCTGGAAGGAGCGGCTGGTGTCCTGGTAGAGGGGGGCGGACCGTGCGGCGCCGTCGGTGACGGCCGGCCGGGCGAGGGGGGCGGCCGTGGCGCCGGGTGCTGCCAGGGCGAGGGCGACGACGGCCGAGGCGAGCGCCCCGGTGCGTCTGCCGCGGCGTCTTGGGTGACGTCTTGGACGTTGCATGTGTCTCTCTCCGGATGTGCGGTGACCGATCGGCCACCGTGCACCCTGTCACATGTGATCCACTTCAGGAGCACGTTTCCGAGTCACATGTCGACAAGGTTTCGGCTACGGACACGTGTGGGTCGGGAAACCTCGATCGGGTGAACCTCGCGGGGCCGGGCTCCGTTGTGTCGTGCTGCCCCGACGAGGAGACGCCGCGCCGCCGGGGCCCACGCGCCGGCGCACGGGCCGCGGGCCGGTGTCACCGCGCGTGGCGGGACCGGCGGCCCGGTGAGGTCCGGGCGCGCGGCATGATGGGACGGCCCGTACCCGTGCCGGGGGCGGGCCGCATCTACGTCCGGAGGGAAGAACATGCCTGTTGCACCGGTCGGCGGGGGCACCGAGGCCCCCGTCACCCTCCTGCTCGTCGAGGACGACGACGTGATCCGCCGGTCCGTCGCCCTCGCCCTGGAGCGCTACGGCTACCGGGTGGCCCCGGCCGCGGACGGCCTGAGCGGGCTGGAGCTGTTCCGCGAGGGCGGCCACGACCTGCTGCTGCTGGACGTGATGCTGCCCGGCCTGGACGGGATCGGGCTGTGCCGCCGGGTCCGTGAGACCAGTACGGCGCCGATCCTGATGATGTCCGCGCGCGGTGACGCGCTGGACGTCGTCTCCGGCCTGGAGGCGGGCGCCGACGACTACGTCGTCAAGCCCGTGGACACCTCCGTGCTGGTGGCGCGGATCCGGTCGCTGCTGCGGCGCGCGGCGTTCACGTCCGCGGGAGCGGACGCTACGGGGGCGGCGGCTGCTCCCGCGGACGGCACCCGGCTGGTCTTCGGCGACCTGACCCTCGACACCGCCGGTCTCGACGTCTTCCGGGCCGGGGAGCCGGTCGCCCTGGCCCCCACCGAGCTGCGGCTGCTGCTGGAGTTCGCCGCCAGCCCCAGCGTGGTCCTCGACCGGCAGACACTGCTGCGCAACGTGTGGGACTACGGCTGGGACGGGGACACCCGCGTCGTCGACCTGTGCGTGCAGCGGCTGCGCAGGAAGATCGGCGCCGAACGGATCGAGACGGTCCGCGGGTTCGGCTACAAGCTGCGACGGAGCTGACGTGGACGGTGTGCGCGCACTCCTCAACTGGCGTTCGCTGCGCTGGCGGATCGCCCTGCTGGTGGCGGTGGCCTGCTGCGCGGTCGCCCTGACCATCGGGGTCCTGGTCCACGGCAGCACCCGCGACCGGTCGCTGAACGAGGGCTCGGTCAAGGCGCAGAACGCGCTGTCCCTCGCCCTGGAGCACTACGAACGCGACGGCGCCCCGGGTGCCGAGGACGCGGTGGGCGCCGACGCCCTGCCCGGCGAACTGCTGCGGCGGCTGCGCGCCGGGCAGCCGGACGAGCCGCTGGCCACCTGGTACGACCCCGACCCGGTCAGGCCCAGGATGTGGGCGGCGCGGGAGTACCGGGGACAGCCCTACGCGGTGAACGTCGACATGACCCTCGACCTGCTCTCCCGCAACGCGCTGGACCGGCACATGTGGAAGTACTCGCTGCTCGCGCTGGCCGTGGTCGTCCCGCTGTCGGCGCTCGCCGCCGAGCTGCCGCACCGCAGGCTGCGCCGGGTCGCGCGGACGGCGCGCCTGATCTCGGCCGGCGACCTGGAGGCGCGCACCGCTGCCACGGGCGGCGGGCGCGGGCGGGGTGACGAGATCACGGAGATCTCCGCCACCGTGGACGCGATGGCGGACAGTCTGCGTGACCGGCTGCGGACCGAGCAGCGCTTCACCGCCGACGTCGCCCATGAGCTGCGTACGCCCCTGATGGGCCTGGTCACCGCGAGCGGGCTGCTGCCCGACGGGGAGGCGACCGAGCTGGTCAGGGACCGAGTGGGGGTGCTGCGGACGCTGGTCGAGGAGTTGCTGGAGATCTCCCGGCTCGACGCGGGGGCCGAGCGGGCCGAGCTGCGGCCGGTGCCGCTGGCCGAGGTGGTGGCGGACTCGCTGGCCCGGACAGGTCTGGCGGCGCGGTTCACGGCGAGCGAGGTGGCACCGGTCGAGACGGATCCGCGGCGCCTGGACCGGATCGTGGCCAACCTGGTCGTCAACGCGCACCGGCACGGCCGGGCGCCCGTCGAGGTCGGGGTCGCGGGGACCACGGTGACGGTCCGCGACCACGGGGACGGATTCCCCGCGGAGCTGCTGGCGCACGGGCCGCAGCGGTTCCGCACGGGGGCCGCCGAACGCGGCCGGGGGCACGGGCTCGGGCTGACCATCGCGCTGGGGCAGGCGCAGGTCATCGGGGCGTCGCTGGACTTCGCCGACGCCCCCGGGGGCGGGGCCCTGGCCACGCTGCGGCTGCCCGCCGCCCGCACCTGACCCGGCGCCCGCCACTGGCGCCCGCCCCGGGCCCGTCGGCCTCACCGGCGCCCGCCACTGGCGCGTCGGCCTCGCCGGCCTTGCTGTCTCCGCCTGAACCGCGCACCTCGCCCGGCCCACCTTCCGTGACCCACCGCCCTCCGTGACCCGCCGCGCGCCGGGTGCGGGCGGGCGTTGATACACAGCGGATACAGGGGCGAGCGCCGGCGGACACACGGCGTCGCCCTGCTGGAGAACCTCGCCCCGCAAGGTGGCTGACGTGCGTGAACGTCACGTACGGCCCCTTGGAGGTGCGTTCCCATGTGCCCGGTCCCCCCTTCCGGCGAGCCCGACGTACGCCCGGACGCGGCGCTCCCTTCCGCCGGACCGGAACTGCCGTCCCGGCTGCGGCGTCCGGCGCGAGGTCGTCTGGGCGCGGCCTGCGCGGCGGGGTGCACGGCGCTGGCCGCGCTGGTGGTGCTCGCTGTCGTCAGCCGTGGGGGCGAGGGGATCCGGGACACCGCCGCGGCCGGACCGGCCCGGGTGCGGCCGTCGCTGCCGTGGCCCGCCGAGGGTCAGGCGAGTGTGTCCGTCGAGGGGTTCGGCACCCGGGGCGACCTCGGCTCGCGGGGCGGGCGGAAAGCAGTACCGCTCGCCAGTGTCACCAAGGTGATGACCGCCTACGTCGTGCTCCGCGGCCATCCGCTCGCCGAGCACGGGCCCGGCCCGGACATCACGGTCGACCAGCAGGCCGCCGACGAGTCGGTGTCCGGGACCGAGTCGACCGCGCGGGTCGACTCGGGGCGGCGGCTGAGCGAACGCAAGCTGCTGGAGCTGATGCTGATCCCCTCCGGCAACAACATCGCCCGGCTGCTGGCCCGCTGGGACGCGGGGACCGAGGAGGCGTTCGTCGCGAAGATGAACCGGGCCGCCCGGGAGCTGGGCATGCGGAGCACGGCGTACGTCGACGCCAGTGGTATCGGACCGGCCAACGCGAGTACGGCCGCCGACCAGTTGAGGCTGGCCCGGCAGGTCATGAAGGACCCGGCGTTCCGGTCGGTCGTCGCCATGCCGTCCACGACCGTGCCCGGGATCCCCGGCGAGATCCGGAACACCAACTCACTGCTCGGCGAGAACGGCGTGATCGGCCTGAAGACGGGCTCCAGCACCCCGGCGGGCGGGAACCTGATGTGGGCGGCGAAGGCGCCCGACCGGGACGGACACGAACGGGTGGTGCTGGGCGTGGTCCTGCACCAGCGGGCCGGCTCCAGCCCGCAGCAGGGCCTGGAGGCCGCCGTGGAGACGAGCCGTTCGCTGGTCGAGGGCGTACGCGCCTGGGTGTCGGTCAACGCCCCGGGAAAGCGGTGAGACGCGCCGTGACGGTCCCGGTGAGCGCGTCGCGGTCGCCGTGCGCAGCGGACACCACGGACGCTTCCGGTGCCTCCCAGGACCCGGGCGGGCCGGACGCCCCGGGTTCCGCGGAGGTCTCCCGCAGGTGGCGCCGGGGCCGGATCGCCTCGGCCGCCGCCCTGCCTGCCGTCCTGCTGATGGCGGGCCACGGCCTGGTGCCGGACCGGCCCGGACACCTCGGCAGCCTCGTCGAGAGTTTCCTGCCCTGGACCGCGCTCGTCGTGCCGGTGCTGCTGCTGTGCGCGCTGCTGCGCCGGTCGGCGACCGCGGTGGTGGCCGCCGCGGTGGCCGCCGCCGTGTGGTGCTCGCTGTTCGGCGGGTGTCTGGTCGACAGGGGGGCCGCCGGCGGCGACCTGACCGTCGTGACGCACAACGTCGACGAGCACAACCGGGATCCGGCGGGCACCGCCCGGGCCCTGGCCGCCTCGGGCGCCGACATGGTGGCGCTGGAGGAACTGGGCGAGGCGACCACGACGTACCGCGAGGTCCTGGCGGCCCGCTACCGGTACGCGGTGGTGCGCGGCACGGTCGGGCTGTGGAGCCGATATCCGCTCACCGACGGCGGCCCGGTCGACATCGCGCCGTGGCCGCGCGCGCTGCGGGCCACCGTGCGCACCCCGAAGGGGCCGGTCGCCGTGTTCGTGGCCCATCTGCTGTCGGTGCGCCTCACCCCGGCCTCGGGTTTCGCTACCGGTGCCCGCGACGCGTCGGCGCTGCGGCTGGCCGGTGCGCTGCGCGCCGAACCGCTGTCACGTGTCGTCGTGGTGGGTGACTTCAACGGCACCACCGACGACCGGGCGCTGGCGCCCGTCACCTCCGGGCTGCGGTCGGCGCAGGCCGAGGCGGGGGCCGGGTTCGGCTTCAGCTGGCCGGCCGCGTTCCCGGTGGCCCGCATCGACCAGATACTGGTCCGCGGCGTCACTCCCCGGTCGGCCTGGTCCCTGCCGGCCACCGGCAGCGACCATCTGCCGGTGGCGGCGTCACTGCGGTTGTGACGCCCTCCCCTCCAGCGCGGCCTTTATCTGCCGCAGGGTGCTCCTGTAGACGGTGCGCCGGGCCAGGCGCCGCAGTTCCTCGGCGGCGTCCGGTCCGGCGAGGCGGGCGAGCGCGTACACGGCGCCGCCCGCCACCTTGGGGCTGCGCGGGCCGTGGTGGGGCACCACGCGCAGCGCGGTGTCGACCAGGGCGCCCAGCGCGGCGGCCGTCTCCTCGCACGGTTCGGTGCGGGCGAGGAGCCAGGCGATGCCGCGCAGGGCGTTGGCGTTGAACGGGTCGAACAGCTCGTTGACCGGCGCCTCGTGGAAGTCCTGGCGCAGGGTCAGGGTGCGCGGGCGGCCGGCCAGGGCCAGCCAGGACAGGGCGCGGGTCCGGAAGGCCTCGGGGCCTGCCTCGTCGAGGAGCGCGCCGCCCTTCTTCTCCCATGTCGCCGTGGGCCTGGCCGTCCTGGCCGTGGCCGCGTGGGCGAGCAGGTCCCGCCAGACGGGACGCAGCGCCAGGACGTCGGCCATGGCGGTCTCGGCCCACTGCTCGCCGACGTCGAGCACGGGCTCGGTCATCCGGGCGGCCAGTTCCCCGAGCCCGGAGTACTTGTCCTGCGCCCCCCGCCGGAAGGCGGCGACGACGGCGGGCGGCAGCGGGCGGCCCGCGTCGAGTTCGGCCTCGGCGAAGCTCACGCTCTCCCCCAGCGGCCGCCAGCGCTCCCCGGTGCCGGCGAGCGCCTCGCGCCGTTCGGCGACCAGCGTCTCGGGCAGGTCGCGGGAGAGGACGAGGGAGAGGTACAGCAGCGCGTGCCGCAGACCCCGGTCGGCCGGTCCGAGCCGGGCGGGTATGGCCGCCACCAGCGGTTCCCGCACCGCGGCGGGCCGCCCGGCGAGCTGCTCGACGACCTCCCCCCAGACCATGCCGAGGAAGCCCCGGCTGGCCTCGCAGGCGGCCACGGCCACGTCGAGCACGGCCTCGGGATCCCCGGCCGCCAGGGCCAGGTCGACACGCTCGCAGTACCTCAGTCCGTTCATGTTTCTCCATCCGCGTATCACATGTGTGTATGGCCGGCTTCGGGCCGGCCGACCGCTCCGACCATACAGACGACGTGTGACACCGCGGGTGTGTCAGCCCCGGTAGGTCTCGAGGAGCCGCAGCCACACCTCGCTGATGGTCGGGAACGGCGGGACCGCGTGCCACAGCCGGTCGACCGTGACCTCGCTGGTGACGGCGATCGTCGCGGAGTGCACCAGTTCCCCCACACCCGGTCCGGCGAAGGTGGCGCCGACGACCGTACGGCGCTCGGGGTCGATGAGGACGCGGGCCCTGCCGCGGTAGTCCGGGCGGTGCTGCACGGCGCCGGCGAGCAGGCCGATGTCGTAGTCGACGACGTCGACCCGGCGGCCGGTGCGTTCGGCCTCCTCGGTGGTCAGGCCCACCGCGGCGATCTCCGGCTCGGTGAACACCACCTGCGGTACGGCTTCCAGGTCGGCGGTGGCGGTGTGGCGGCCCCAGCGCGCGGTGTCGAGGGGTTCGCCCTGCGCCCGCGCCGCGATGACGGCGCCGGCGATCCGGGCCTGGTACTTGCCCTGGTGGGTGAGCAGGGCGCGGCGGTTGACGTCGCCCACGGCGTAGAGCCAGTCGCCGGGGACGCCGGTGGCGGTGAACGAGTCGTCGGTGGTGATCCACCCGCCGGGGGCCAGGCCGACCGTGTCCAGGCCGATGTCCTCGGTGCGCGGCGCGCGGCCGGTGGCGAGCAGCAGTTCGTCGGCGACGAGCGTGCTGCCGTCGGAGAGGGTGAGACGGACCTCGCCGTCCGGGCCGTCGGCGCGGGTCGCGGAGGTGAGGGTGGTGGAGAACCGCAGCTCGGCGCCCGCCTCGCGCAGGCTCTCGGCGACCATCTCGCCGGCGAAGGGTTCCATGCGGGTCAGCAGTCCCGCCTCGCGTGCGATCAGGGTGACCTGGGATCCGAGGGCCTGGTAGGCGGTGGCCATCTCGACGGCGACGACGCCCGCGCCGACGATGGCGAGCCGGTCCGGGACGCGCGGGGAGCTGGTGGCCTCGCGGCTGCCCCAGGGGCGCAGCGCGTCCAGGCCGGGCAGCGGCGGGAAGGCGGCGCGGGTGCCGGTGCAGACGGCCACCGCGTGCACGGCGCGCAGGTGCAGCACCTCCCCGTCGGGGGTGTGCACGGTCACCTGCCGGGGCCCGTCCAGCCGGCCGTGGCCGCGGACCAGCTCGATACCGGCGCCCTTGAGCCAGTCGACCTGGCCCTCGTCGTTCCAGTCGCCGGACATGCGGTCGCGGTGCGCGAGGACGGCCGTGGTGTCCAACGGGCCCGCGACGGCCGGGTTCAGGCCCGGGACCTTCGCCGCGTCGGCGCGCAGCAGGGCGGGGCGCAGCAGGGCCTTGCTGGGTTCGCAGGCCCAGTACGAGCACTCGCCGCCGACGAGTTCGCTCTCCACGATGACGGTGCTCAGGCCTGCGGCGGTGGTGCGGTCGGCGACGTTCTCGCCGACCGGTCCGGCGCCGATCACGACGACGTCGTAGGTGCGGGTGTTCTCGGTCGTCACTGGTTCTCCGGTGGTGTGTTGCCGGGTGTACGGGGTTGGGGAACCGCACGGCGAGGGCGGGCCCTGGGGCGGGACGGCCCGAGGGGGCGGCCAGGGAGGCGGGCCGCCCCCTCGGGGGCTGGGTGGCGGGGTCAGCGGCCGGGGGCGCGCTCGGTGACCTCCTGGAGGAACCACTGGTTGCCGTCCGGGTCCTCGAACGAGGCGAACGAACCGTAGCTGGCCCGCTCGGGGTGCAGTCCGGGCACGCGGTCGGCGTCGCCGGGGTGGTGGAAGATGCCGGTGACGTCCTGGAACGGCTCGCTGACCTCGACGCCGCGTCCCGCCAGCTCCTTGCGGGCCGCCTCGATGTCGGTGACGACGAGGTGCAGGCCGTGCAGGGTGCCCGGCTGCGCCTGGCTGAGGCCGTCACCGAAGATGACCGAGCAGCCGGAGCCCGGCGGGGTGACCTGGACGACCCGGTAGCCGTCCTGGACGGGGAAGTCCGCGTCGAGCCGGAAGCCCATCCGCTCCGTGTAGAACTGCTTGGCGCGGTCGACGTCCGACACGGGCAGGACGACGACTTCCAGCTTCATGTCCATGGTGGTGTTCTCTCTTCGTTGCGTTGTCTGAGGCATGTGTTTGCTTGAGGCAGGTCTTGCTTGAAGCAGGTGGTCGCTTGAAGCAGGCGATCGCTGGAGCCGGCTGGTCGGTCCGGCCGGCTGGCCGGCCGGCCGCGGCTGACCAGCCGGCGGGTGCCGGGAGGCTCGTCAGCGGGTGGTGGCGCGGGCCGCCTTCTCGATCACGCCCGCGACGAGGTGCGGGTGGGAGACCGCGACCGAGTGGGAGGCGGCGACGGTGGTGGTGTGGGCGTGGGCCCGCTCGGCCATGAACCGCTGTGCGGCGGGCGGGATGTTGAGGTCCTCGGTGGTGATGATGTCCCAGCTGGGGATGGTCTTCCAGGCGGCGGTGGTGGCCTTCTCCTCCAGGGCGGCCTGCGCGATGGGACGCTGGGTGGCGGCGGCGAGGGCGGCCTGGTCGCGGGGGACGTCGGCCGCGAACTGGTGGCGGAACTTGTCCTGCTGGATGTAGAGGTCGGTGCCGGTGGTGCCGTCGGTGTTCTTGAACGGAACCGGGTCCAGGGCGTCGGGGAGGGTGGAGCCGGGGTACTTGTTGGTGAGTTCCAGGGCGCTCTCGCCGGGAGCGGGCAGGAAGGCGGCGACGTAGACGAGGGCCTTGACGTCGCGGTCGCCGGCGGCGGCCTGGCTGATGACGGAGCCGCCGTAGGAGTGGCCGACGAGGATCTTGGGGCCCTTGATGTGGTCGAGGAGGCTGCGCAGCGAGGCGGCGTCGGTGCTGGGGCCGCGCAGGGGGTTGGCGGCGGCGACGACGGGATAGCCGTCGGCGCGGAGCTTGCCGATCACACCGTTCCAGCTGGAGGCGTCGGCGAAGGCGCCGTGTTCCAGGACGACGGTCGGCTTGGGCTGCCGGCCGGCGTCGGTCCGCTCGGGCGCGCCGTTGGCGGTGACCGCGAACGTACCGACCGCGACACCCGCCGTGACCATGGCCGCGACACCCGTCACGAACCGCCGACCGCGCAGACCCTTGATGCTGATCACGAGTGATCACCTTTCAGATGAATGTCGAACTGTGCTGACTGTGCTGATGAAGAACGCTTCTCGAGTCCGCCACCGGGGCGAACCTTCTGGCCGGTGACCCGCACGAGAGGCTCGGTGTTCCCTCACTGTGGGGCCACGTCCGGGACCGCCGCATCCGTCACATGACGGTCGGACACGGCTACGTACACCCGCCCGTCCACCCGGGCGGCGGCCGCACACCTAAGCCATTCGACTCTCAGGTGCGCAGACGTCCGCCCGTCCCGCCGGCGGCACGGCGACCAATTCGTTACCTGGGCCACCGGCACTTTCCGGGGCTCCGTTCCGTGTGAAGTAGTGATCGTCGATCACGAAAGGACAGATCTTGAGGAGACTCCTTACCGCTTCCGCCGGGCGGCGCTCCCTGACGGCGGGTGCCGCCCTGCTCGCCGCCGTCTCGGCCCTGGCGTCGGCCGGCACCGCGTCGGCCAGTGCCTCCGACGGCGCCCGGCACGAGGCCCGGCACCGCGTCGACTACGTGGCCCTCGGCGACTCGTACGCCTCCGCGCCGCT
Organism: Streptomyces sp. NPDC006743; assembly: GCF_040703815.1. Lineage (NCBI taxonomy): Bacteria > Bacillati > Actinomycetota > Actinomycetes > Kitasatosporales > Streptomycetaceae > Streptomyces > Streptomyces sp. NPDC006743. The sequence continues at coordinate 13,439 of NZ_JBEYJA010000074.1, forward strand.
CGTGCCGGCCCAGGTCGACAGCACGTGTCTGCGCTCCGACCAGAACTACGCCTCCCTGGTGGCGCGTTCCTCGCGGGCGGTGCTGACGGACGTCACGTGCTCGGGTGCGACCACCGCGGACATGACCGCCCCGCAGGGCTCGGTGCCCCCGCAGTTCGACGCCCTCGACCGGGGGACCGACCTGGTCACCCTCACCGTCGGCGGCAACGACATCGGCTTCTCGACCGTGCTGGGCACGTGCGCGAAGCTGTCGGCCTCCGACCCCGCGGGCGCCCCGTGCCGGTCGTACCTCACCGGCCAGGGCACCGACCAGGTCTCGGACGCCGTCGCCCGGACCGCGCCGAAGATCGCGGACGTGCTGCGCGGCATCCACCGCCGGGCCCCGCACGCCCGGGTCGTGGTCGTCGGTTACCCCGACCTCTTCCCGGACGACGGTGTCGGCTGCACCAGCGCCAAGGTCCCGCTCGCCGCCGGCGACTTCTCCTATCTCCGGGACAAGGAGAAGGAGTTGAACGGCATGCTGGCCCGGCAGGCGCGGCGCGGCGGCGCGGAGTACGTGAACACGTACGCCCCGACCGTCGGCCATGATCTGTGCCGGCCCACCGGTGAGCGCTGGATCGAGACGTTCGCGCCGGAGACGCCGGCCGCTCCGGTGCACCCGAACGCGGCGGGCGAACGTGCGATGGCGGGTGCCGTCGGACGGGTGCTGGCCCGCCACTGGTGGCACAGGTGACGGTCGCGTCGCACTGCGGTGCGCCCGCCGTACCGTCGTGAGGGGCAGGGGGCCCGGCACCGCGCCGGGCCCCCGTCCCGTCTGCCCGCCCCCACGGCTCAGAGCAGACGGGAGCCGTGCGGGTGCTCTCCCCGGTCGGGGGAACCGTGGAGACCTCCCGCGCCCTGCCTCCCCGGATCGGAGGGGCAGGAGCCTTCATCTGGTAAACGCACGGTGGTGGGTCGCGGGTTCACGCGGGCGCCGCGGTTTTTCCGGGACGCGTCAGGCGGCGGCGGTGGCGGTGATGGTGACGGGGATGTTGCCGCGGGTGGCCTTGGAGTAGGGGCAGATCTGGTGGGCGGCGTCGGCGAGTTCCTGTGCGGTGTGCTGGTCGACGCCGCCGAGGACGGGGCTGAGGACGGCGGAGAGGGTGAACTCGCCGTCGTCGCCGTGGGTGAGGGTGACCTCGGCGGTGATGGCGGTGCTGGTGAGCCTGACGTGGCGGATGGCGGCGGCGCGGCGCAGGGCGCCGAGGAAGCAGGCGGCCCAGCCGGCGGCGAAGAGCTGTTCGGGGTTGGTGGCGTCGCCGGCGCCGCCGAGTTCCTTCGGGATGGCCAGCGTGTGCTCCAGCAGGCCGTCGGCGGAGCGGGCGGTGCCGCCGTTGCGGCCTTCGCCGGTGACGTCGACGCGGGCGGTGTAGGTGACGGCCATGACGGTTCTCCCTGTACGTGGTTCACGAGTGGTGCGTTGGGTGTGCTGGTCGGGCCTCCTTCCCCGGTGACCCTTCGACTTCGGTGTCACCCGTTCAGGCGGTGACTCAATCATGGCAGGAGCTTCCGTCACCCGTCAAGCCAGTGACGAAGGCGGGTGACGGGGAGTCGGTGGGTGCGCCGCACAACCGGAACTCGAGGTTCAGCGGAGAAACACACATTCACCGTCGATCGACTGAGGACGTGTGCCGGTCGGTCACGGCACAATCGAGGACGTCAGGGCCCGGGACCACCCGGCTCACCGGGGACGTACGGGCTCGACGGCGTGCACCGCAGCGGCTGTCACCCCCGCGTTCCGGCACGGCCCGTCCCTTGGAGAGAAACATGAAAGCTGTAGGTGTCACCTGCTTCGGCGGCCCCGAGGTCATCGACGTCTTCGACGCCCCCGAGCCGCACGCGGGCCCGGGACAGGTGCGGGTCAGGGTGCACGCCGCGACCGTCAACCCCGGCGACCGGTTCCTGCGCGGCGGCTTCACCGGCGCCTGTGCCCTCCGGCCGCCCTACGTGCTCGGCGCGGAGGCCGCCGGGGTCGTCGACGAGATCGGTCCGGGAACACGTACCGGTCTGCGCGTCGGGGACCGGGTGATGGCGGTGGCCGTGCCCACCAGCGCGACCGGCGGTGCCTGCGCCCAGTACGTCGCGCTGCCCGCGCGGCAGGTCGCCCTCGCTCCCGCGGGCACCAGTCACGCCGAGGCGGCGACCCTGCCGATGAACGGGCTCACCGCCCGGCTCGCCCTGGACCTGGCCGGTCTCGCGCCGGGCCGGACGGTCGCGGTCACCGGCAGCGCCGGGGCCGTGGGCGGCTACGCGGTCCAGCTGGCCCGGGCGGACGGGCTCACGGTCGTCGCCGTCGCCTCACCGGACGACGAGGAACTCGTGCGCTCGCTGGGCGCGCACAGGGTGGTGCCGCGCGCGGGCGACATCGGCCGGAACATCCTGCGGGCGGTGCCCAGCGGCGTGGACGGGCTCGTGGACACGGTCGGCGCCGGAGCGAGCGCCTCCCTGGCCGTACGGGAGGGCGGCACGCTCTCCAGCACCGTGGGAGTGGGATCCACCGAGGAACTGCGGCTGCGCGCCATCCGCAACCGCACGGCGGTGCTCACCGCGTACCTCGGCGACGTGGAGCGGCTGGAGCGGTTGCGGATCCAGGTCGAACAGGGCCGGCTCACGCTGCGGGTGGCCCGCATCCTGCCCGCCGAGGAAGCCGTCGCCGCCCATCGTCTCCTGGAGCGCGGCGGGATCCGCGGCCGGCTGGTGCTGGAGTTCTGACCGCCCCGGCCCGCGGCTGAAGAGGGCGCACCGGGGCCGGACGGGCGTGCGGCGCCGATGTCCGGCTGCCGGAAGGGTCCTCCTAAGCTGTGCCGCCATGGGCCTGGATCTGACCGTGTTCGCAGCGGACTGGGAACGGCTGCGCGCCTTTCCCGCCGAGCACCGGACCGGCGCGCTGGAGGATGCGGTCTGGCCGCCGGACGTACCGTTCGAGGAAGAGGCGGCGCGGTACGGTCTGCCCGGCGGCTGGCTGTGGCCTCCGGACACGGAGCGGCCGTGGTGCGCCGAGTACCGATTCTTCGGCACCACCGGTTCCTACCGGCCGCACAGCCGCGCGGGAGACGGGTGGGCCGACATGCGGGTGCTCGCCGACGCGTCCTTGCGCGGGGCGATGGACACCTTCCTCGACGGTCTGATCTGGGACGCGGCCCCGGCCGCCGACGCCGTGACGGCGGACGCGGGAGGGCTCTTCCCGGCCACCGCCGGACCCGGGCCGGCCCGGCGCTCCCGCGTGCTTCTCGTCTGCCCGCCGGCGGCCGCGCCCGGCAAGGCCCTGGCCTGGGAACGGGTGGAGCCCCGCCTGGAGGAGCTGCGCGGGCCGTTCACCGCCGAGTGCACGGGCTGGGCGGGGCGTCCGGACACCTTCGAGGAGTTCACCGGCCTCCTGCGCGAATGGGCCGAGGTGGTCCGGGAGACCGCCCGCCGCGGCTGGGGGCTGGTGGGTCTGTCCTGATCCTCCTGCCCGCGGGACCCCGGGAGGCTGACGGCACGTCAAGGGCTTATCGGGCGATTGCGCCCCCGCACGCCGCGTGGACGCCGCCCCCGTGCCCGGGACGGGGACGGCGTTGGTACCGTCCACCCCGTTGAAGGGTGAACTGCAACGACCTCACGTTGCACATCCAGCACAGACCAGGGGTGGAATTTGAGCGCGGACCATCGCAGAGGCCGCAAGAAGAAGAGACTGCTCGTCTACGCCGCGGCCTCGGCCGTCGCCGTGGCCGCCACGGCCGGCACACTGGCCGTGGCCTCCCCCGGGCTCACCGGCACGGACGGCTCCCGGGCCGCCCGTCCCGGCGCCCGGCTGCAGGCCGAGTTCGAGAAGGCGGCGAAGGAGTTCGACGTCCCGCTGAGCGTCCTGATGGCGGTCTCGTACCGGCAGACGCTCTGGGAGGACCACGACGGGCTGCCGAGCACCACCGGCGCGTACAACGTCATGGGGCTCACGGACGTCGATCCCGGCAGCCTTGAGGACGACGCCGCGTCGCGCGCGCGGCAGCTCGACCGCATGAACCGCAGCGGCGACCCGGCCGTGGAGAAGCACTTCGACGCGACGAAGGCGCTCAAGGGCGCGGGCAAGCGGGCCGTCGACACGAGCGACCCCCGGCTGCACACGCTGGACGAGGCGGCCGGACTCATCGGCGTCCCGGCGCAGCAGGTGCGCGGCGACGCCCGGCAGAGCATCCGGGCGGGTGCCGCCCTGCTCGCCGAGTACCAGAAGGACGCGGCCGGTTCGCTGCCGAAGGACCCGGGTGCCTGGTACCCGGCCGTGGCCCGGGCCAGCCAGGCGACCGACACCAAGGGCGCGCAGCTCTTCGCGAACCGCGTCTACGACTCGATCCGCACCGGTGAGCAGCGCGTCACCGCGGACGGCGAGTACGTGACGCTCGCGGCCGATCCGGCGGTGCGGCCCGCGCAGCAGGCGGACCTCAAGCTCGCCAAGGCGACGGTCGCCACCGTCACCGCCGCGGCGACCGCGGACTGCCCGTCGACCCTGAAGTGTGACTTCAAGCCGGCCGCGTACCAGCAGAACAGCGGCCCGGACGACTGGGGCAACTACAACATCGCCAACCGGCCCGTGGCCGGCGGTGAGATCAACTCCATCGTCATCCACGACACCGAGGGCAGCTACGACGCCTCGCTGAACGTCTTCCAGAACCCGGCGTCCTACGCCAGCACCAACTACATCGTCCGTGCCTCGGACGGCCAGGTCACCCAGGTCGTCGAGAACAAGAACGAGGCGTGGCACGCTGGCAACAAGAGTGTCAACATGCACTCGATCGGGGTCGAGCACGAGGGCTACGCGATCAAGAAGGGCAGCTGGTACACCGAGCCGGAGTACGAGTCCTCCGCGACCCTCGTGAAGTACCTGGCCGCCAAGTACGGCATCCCGCTGGACCGTGAGCACATCATCGGTCACGACGAGGTGCCGGGCGTCCTGGACACCAATGTGAAGTCGCAGCACTGGGACCCGGGCCCGTTCTGGGACTGGAACCACTACATGCAGCTGCTGGGCGCCCCGACCGGCGCGAGCGGTGCGGGCGGCCTGTACAAGGCCGGCCAGGTGATCCGGGTCGTGCCGCCGTTCACCACGGCGAACCAGCCGGCGCTCACCTACGGCGGCTCGGCCGTCGACAAGCAGCCCGCGAACTTCGGCTACCTGTACACCCAGCCGTCCACCAGCTCGCCGGCCCTGTCCGACCCGTACCTGGGCAGCCAGACCGCCACCGAGGCCCCGAACTGGGCCAACAAGGTGGTGGCCGGCGGCGAGTACGTCGTCGCGGAGGCGCAGCGGGACTGGACCGCGATCTGGTACGGCGGCCAGAAGGCCTGGTTCTACAACCAGGGCGGCCAGTTCGCCACCGCGGTCGGCACGCCGGACACGGTCGTGCCGAAGGCGGGCAGCACGTCGGTCCCCGTGTACGGGCGCACGTACCCGAAGGACACGGACTACGCCGGCACCGGCGTCTCGGCCCAGAACCAGAACAGCGCCTCGCTGACCAAGTACAGCATCCCGGCGGGCCAGGAGTACGTGCTGGCCGGCGCGGCCGTGAAGGGCTCGTACTACAACAGCGGTCTGATCGACGGCTCCGGCACCGGGTCGCGCGTGATGGTCGTGGGCAGCAACACCTTCTACCCGATCCGCTACAACCACCGGCTCGCCTGGGTGCGCGCCGAGGACGTGGACCTGGTCAAGGGGACGGCGCCGGACCCGGCCACCGACCGCAACAACATCCTCGGCCGCGACGCCTCGGGTGTGCTGTGGCAGTACCAGGGCAGCGGCAGCGCCTCCGGGCCGTTCCTGCTGCGCTACCGCGTGGGCGGCGGCTGGGACACGTACGACATGATGACGCCGCTGACGGCGCTGCGCGCGGACGGCACCGGTGACATGGTCGCCCGCGACAAGAGCGGTGTGCTCTGGTACTACAAGGGCAGCGGCAAGCCGTCGGCGCCCTTCCTGGCGCGCACCAAGGTCGGTTCGGGCTGGAACACCTACAACAACCTGACCGGCGCCGGTGACCTCACCGGTGACGGGAAGCCGGACCTGATCGGCCGCGACAGCTCGGGCGTGCTGTGGCTGTACCAGGGCACCGGCACCTCCGCGCCGTTCGCCGCGCGGACCCGGATCGGACCCGGCTGGAACACGTACAACAACCTGACCGCCGTCGGTGACGTGACCGGTGACGGCAAGGCCGACCTGATCGCCCGGGACGGCTCGGGCGTGCTGTGGCTCTACCAGGGCACCGGCAACGCCGCCGCCCCCTACGCCACCAAGACCCGCGTCGGCCCCGGCTGGAACACGTACAACGTGCTGGTCGGGCCGGGTGACCTGGACAAGGACGGCAGGCCCGACCTCGTCGCCCGCGACAGCTCGGGCGGGCTCTGGTTCTACAAGGGCCAGGCCAGCTCCACCGCGCCGTTCGCCACCAAGTCCAGCGTGGGCGGCGGCTGGAACACCTACAACACCATCCTCTGACGTCCGCCGCCGCGCCGGCTGAACGCGGCGCGGCGACACGTCGGACCGTCCGCCCGCGGCGCCGCGGCCGTCCCGTACTCCGGGGCGTGCCGTGGCGCCGCGGGCGGACGCATGTCGTCCCGCGGCCCGGCCGCTCCCCCGGCTGCCCGGCCACGCCGCTCGGTGTCCCGGTCACGGCTCCGGCGGCCGGGACGCGGACGACCGGCCGGGCGCGGACGACGGGACGGGAGGCGGGCGACCGGCCGGGGGGCGGACCCGGCCACTACGGTGGCCCCATGACCGACAACAGCTTCTGGGACAGTGCTCCGGACGAACCGGTGGCGCGGCACGGGGAGTTCCGTCTGACCGTCGTCCACTCCCCCCACCCCGGACCCGAGGGGCCGCTCGCCGCCCATGACCCGGTGCGCGCCCGTGAGTTCGCCGCCGCGTTCGGCACGGTCGACGCCGTCCTCGGCGATCTCGGCACCGTCCCGGCCACCGACGCGATCCCACTGGGGACGCGCAGCGACCTCGATCTCGTCCGGGTCGGCTGCTGGGGAGGCGTGACCGAGATCCGCGACGCGGCGCTCGCGAACATCGCCGGCACGTTCCCCGTGGACGAGCAGGCGGACGCGCTCGCCCGGCGCCTGCCCGGCGCGGTCGTCGTCGCCTCCGTGGTCGTCGACCACAACTCCCCTTACGAGGCGTGGAAGTTCGTCCACCCCAGCGGCGTGAACGTCTTCGCGGCGGGCTGGGGCGGCGAGGCGGACTGGACCGTCCTCGGAGACCCGGCCGAGGTCGTCACGGCCTTCGGGATCGACCCCGCGCGCCTGGCCGAGCGGGGCGTCGACCCCGCCGACGAGCCCGGCACCCTGGACTGGTCCGGCCTGGCGCGGCTGGCGCTCGCCCGCGTCGCCCCGCTCGACCGGCGCGGCCTCGCGGCGTCCGTCTTCCGGGTCCGGCACACCGAGGAGGCCACCGGCGACATGGAGGAGACCTGGCTCCAGGACCTGTCCTAGAGCCTCTCGTTCGGATCCTGCCGGGCTCGCGCGGCCCGGCAGGATCCGCACCGGAGACCGTGGTCGTGAGGTTCCCGTGATGGTCCGGGGAAAATGTCGTATTGACGGGAACATGCTCGGCAGGCCGCCGGGCGGCACCGGCCCGGCACCCCTACAGTGAGGCCTCCAGCGGCGTGTTCAGACCACGGAACCGGAGCCCCCTCACGCGCCGCGCACCACCAACTCTCCTGAAGAGCACGGGGGTTCCCAGGGGGAGACACCACATGAACCGGACAGCCGGGGCACCTCACGTGCCCCGCACCTGGCTGCGCGCCACGCTCGCCGTCGCGGCCGCGACCGCCGTCACCTGCGGCGGTCTGCCGGGCTTCGAAGGCGCGGCGTACGCGGCGAAGCGGCCCAACGTGAAGACGCAGCGGTGCGACGAGAAGTGGCTCGGCCGCGCCTACCCGACCACGCCGCCGAACTCGGGGCCGCCCGACACGCTGCCGTACGAGGCCTGGCCGAACGACGAGAACTACACCTACGACAACCCGGCCAAGGCGTACGACGGCCTGCCCGCGCCGACGGAGGCCCAGCGCAAGAAGGCGGGCACCAACTACCGTGCCTGGCAGCGCAAGTACGAGAAGAGCGGCGACCCGGGCGACCGGGCCATGGAGATCTACGCCCGATACAACAAGCAGTACAACGCGTCGACGGGCTACAAGGACTTCCAGCGGTTCCTGGACGTGCGCTACGTCGGGGCCCACGGCAACCCGGCCCGGGGCGACGCCTTCGAGGCCCGGATGGTCAAGAAGTACAACATGGTCGGCCCGGACTGGTGGTGCCAGGACGTCCTGGAGTACAGCGACCCGGAGACCGGGGAGAAGCGCTACCGCGTGGTCGACGCCCGCAACCGGCCGCGTGACCACAACGTGGAGATGAAGTCGAACGGAGAGGTCAGGAAGGACCAGATCGACGCCGACCGGCAACTCGCCAAGGAGCGGCCGAAGTCGACGTACCGGTACCTGACCGGCGCGCGCACCGAGAAGTCCACGAAGGACGCCATCAAGCAGTTCGACGACGACCTGAAGAGGCAGCGCGGCACCAACCGTACCCAGGCGGGCGTCTACGAGCGCCGCTCGAACGCCATCGAGCGGGCCGGCAAGCCGACCGTCTACACCAGGTACGACAAGCGCTTCAACGCCGACCCGCTCAAGTCCGGCATGCGCGGGCCGCTGTTCGACCAGGCGCTGCGCTCGGGCAGGACCCCGCAGGAGGCGTACAGCATCCAGCGCGGCTACCGGCAGAGCAACAGCGGCGGCTACTTCGGCCGGGGCCCCGGCGGTATCGACTTCTCCACCCTGGAGATGAACTTCGTCGGCAAGCCCGTCAAGGGCCAGGGGCTGCGCTACTCCCTGAAGGCAGGCTACGCGGCCGACCCCGACAACAAGCCCGGCTGGGGCGGCGAGGCCAAGCTCACGCTCGCCTCCGACTCGTTCTTCACGTGGCTGGCGCTGACCCCGGACAAGTTCTGGGTCAACCTCAACCCGGTGCGCCCGGACCTGATCCTGGACAAGGACTTCGCCAGGACCGACGCCGGCCGGGTGCTGCTGGAGGCGGACCTCACCCTCAAGCACGACTACGCCGACGCGATGAACCCGGACAAGTCCCAGCGGGGCGAACGCTTCTGGCAGGCACTGCCGCGCACGGCGAGCGGCCAGCCGTGCCTGCCGATCATCCGGCAGTGGATCACCCCGAAGACCGCGCAGGTGCGCGAGCAGGACGGCGGTATCTACATCCTGGACGCCCCGCTCAAGGTCAACATGGAGGTGCCCACCGGCCCGGACGTGCCTCCCAGCGCGTGCCACGTCGGCGAGGCGGAGACGAAGCGGGCCGAGGCGCTCGTCAGGTCGATGATCCAGCCCGAGCTGGAGCGGCGCGTCAACGAGGACGCCGCCTATGCCGACCTGCGCCGCGTGTACTCCTCCCGGGTCGCCGCCGAGTACGTCCGCCGCCAGGACGCGGTCTCCCCCACCGACTACCACGGGATCATCGACAGCAACGACGTGAAGCGGTGGCCGCTGCGGGGCGAGAACAGGAACTGGGACAAGAAGACCGTCTACGACAAGTACCTGTACTCGTTCCAGCACGGTGACTACAAGTTCGAACGCACCTATGACGGCAAGGTGTGGATCCTGTCGGTGGGCGGTGTCGACTTCTCCAAGGCGCCCCGCCGCAACATGAGCCGCACCGAGTTCACCACCCGGCACCCCGGCCTGGACGCCACCACCAGGACGTCGCAGCAGGCCGAGGTGACCTACCGGGACAGCGACGAGGTCTACCTGGGCGGCACCACCGACGAGAACGTCCCCCCGCCCGCCCCGTCCCCGACGCCGACGCCCACCCACGAGCCGGCCCCGTCCCCCACGCACAGCGGTGGCGCCCCGGCCCCGGCCCCGCACCCCACCCGCACACCGGGCGGCGGCACCGGCACCCCGCCCGCGGACCACACACCGGACGGCGGCCTGGCCCACACCGGCTCCGACACCCCCGTCGGGCTGATCGCCGGCGTCGCCGCGGCCCTCGCCGTGGCGGGCGCGGCGCTGGTGTGGTGGATGCGCCGCCGCAGGAGCAGCGCCGGGTGAGACCGGCCCGGCTCCCCCGGTGACCGGCACGGCAGCCGCTCAGGTGAACCTGGGCGGCTGCCGTTTCCGTTACCGGTGTGCGGGGTCCTTGTCCGGCCGTCTGCCACCCCACCCGGCGGCGCGGGATCGTCTCCCCGCTCCTGGCCAGACGACTCGTGCGGCGCCGAACCGGTGCCGGTGCGGTGGCCGCCCGCGCCCCGAAAGGACACCCATGAAGTCCCCGCACCCGTCGCCCCCTCCGGACCGTGAGGTCCCCCGGGGCGTCCCCGTGGCCGCGCCGCCCAACGCGCCGGCACCGGATCCCGCGTCGAGCCGTACCTCCGGCCCGCCCTCCGGGTCCGGGGCGGACCTGCGGACGGCGCGGCCGGGCAGTGGCGGCGGCCTTCCCAGGCGCCGCAAGGGCGCCCTCGCGGACAGGTTCGGGAGCGGGCCCGGGGGCGGTGGCGTGCCGCCCGCCGGGGACGGCGCCGGTGCCCCGGAGCGCGAGGGCACGGAGCCGGGTCAGGGAGGAGAGCGGGTCACCGTGCCCCGGCTGGCGCAGTTCTCGTCCCTGGGGTCCGCGGCCCGGGGCACCGCCTCCTTCGGCGGCACCGGGGCGGCGGGGGCCGGCCGGGACGGCACCGGCGGCGCGCCGCGCGAACACGGCGGGGCGGGCGCGACCGGGTCCGGGGCGACGCCGGGTACGGCGGGCACGAGCCGGGGGGCGTTGCCGCGTTCGCCGGCCGGTGGCAGGCGCCGGGTGCTGCTGATCGGCGCCGCCGTCGCCGGTGTGGTCCTGGTCACCGGTGCGGTGGTCGGTCTGAGCGGGTCGGACGGTGACGCCTCCGCGCGTTCGGCGCGGGGCACGGTGTACGGCTCGGGCAACCGCCCGGACGTCGAGGACCTCCTGCCGGACCCGGAGGTGAGCACCTCCGGATCCGCGGCTCCCGGCGGGCCGTCCAAGGGCACGGCGTCCGCCTCGCCGGGGACGGTGAGGAAGGACGCGTCGCCTGGGGCGGACGGCACCGGCACGGCGGAGCAGGGCGCCGGCGCCGGCCAGGCGCCCGCCGGTGCGGCGACCGGGTCCGGCCCGTCCGGTGCGGCCGCCGCCTCCCCTGCCGGTGGTGCGGGCACCGGGCCGGGAAGCGGCTCCGGGGCCGCGTCGGGCGTGCGCGTCCGCAGTCACGCGGCCGCCGGCCGCTGCATCGACGTGGTCGGCGGCCGGGGCAAGGACGGTTCGCCGCTGGAGATCCGGGACTGCTCGTACGCGGCCTCGCAGAAGTGGACCTTCGCCCCGGACGGGACGGTGCGGGCGATGGGCCTGTGCATGGACGCCGCCGGGGCGCGGACCTCCGACGGTACGACGGTCCAGCTCGCGAACTGCAACGGCGGCCCCGCCCAGCAGTTCCGGCTGAACGTCCGGCACGACCTGGTCAGCGAACTCGCCGGCAAGTGCGTGGACATCCGGGACAACCAGACCGCCGACGGCAGCCGCCTCCAGCTGTGGAGCTGCGCCGGTACCCCCAACCAGAAGTGGTCCAGCGCCTGACGGCGGGTGCCGCCCCGGACGCCTTCCCCCGGCGGCGGGTGTCCGCCGCCGGGGGTTTGCGCCGCCGGCGATCTCCGTCGTCGGCGGCGGTCGCGGCTAGTACTCCAGCAGCGTTTCGCTATCTGGCCTGGTCAGAGGCGTCGTCTGGAGTGTAGTCGGCTGGTGTTGTGTCAGGGGTGGTCTTGCTGGA
>NZ_JBEYJA010000075.1:0-25186 GCF_040703815.1 Streptomyces sp. NPDC006743
GAACCAGCAACCGAAGGGGAAGGTTGGTATGCCACCCCGACAGCCTCCCACCCACACGGCCACCGCACCCACCGAACTTACGAAAAGATCAGTAAGAACTCCTATCACAATGACTTCAGGCGTCGCCGGCAGATGAGTGCGCATCCGAGGGTGAGGAGGGCTTCGTGGATGTCGTTGCATATCTCCCAGCGGATCCGCAGGCGGCGGAACCAGTGGAGATGGGCGAACGCGCGCTCCACGACCCAGCGTTGAGTGCCCAGAGCGGAGCCGTGCTCGGTGCCGCGGCGGGCGATCAACGGCTTCACGCCGAGGTCCCGGACAAGGCGGCCGTACTTGTCGTGGACGTAGCCGCGGTCGCCCAGCACCGCGTCCGGGCGACGCCGGGGCAGGCCGCGCTTGCCGCGCACGGGCGGCACGGCCTGGAGCAGTGGGATCAGCTGGGTGACGTCGTTGCGGTTGCCGCCGGTTCTGCCCCGGTCGACAGGGCTTCGTCCGTTCTTGGCTCCCCCTTTGACGCGCGGATGGTCGAGGTCCTGCGGTGAGATGGGCGGCGAGAGCGACAGCGCCGGGCGCCTCTCACGGTCGGGTGGAGGGCACCTCATCCGGCGGGACCGACGAGCTCCGGTGACCGCAGAACGGGGGCCGGGATGCCCCAGGCGTCGACGAGGTCGACGGCGAGGGGGCGCACCTTGCGGCAGAGGTCGCTCACCTCGCGGCTGATCGCCTTGGACCTCTGGACGGTCAGCCGGCCGTGTTCCATGAACCAGGCGCGGTCGGCTTCGATGGTCGAGAGCGCGAACAGGTCGCACAGCAGCCCAAGGGCAGCCTTCTCGCTGCCTTCGGGAAGTGCGCGCACCTTGTCGACGAAGGCTTCCGTGACCAGTCGTTCGACGTGAGCCCGGGCGAGGGCGATCACGTGGTCCTGGACCTGGGAGAAGACCGCGCCGGGTTCGACCTGCCGGTCTATGCCGCGCTTGATGCGGCGGGCGAGGCCGACGAGCATGTGCTCCTCGCGGAAGCGGACCATGGCGAGCTGGTACTCCGAGTCGAGGAGTCCGGCTTCCCGGTCCCACGCGTCACCGCCGGGCAGCAGGTCGCGGACGCGTTCGAGGAGCTTGTGCGCCGAGGTCCGCTCGATGACGGTCTCGACGGCGAGGCCGGTGACGTAGCGGACCATGCCGAGCTGGTCGAGGTCCTCGAACTCGCTGGCGTGGTCGGTGAGCAGGCCCTTGGCCACGAGCTGGAGGAGCACGTGGTTGTCGCCCTCGAAGGTGGTGAAGACATCGCTGTCGCGTTTGAGGGCGGCGAAGCGGTTCGCAGCGAGATAGCCGGCGCCGCCGCACGCCTCGCGGCACTCCTGGACGACGCGAGTGGCGTGCCAGGTGGCGAGCGCCTTGATGCCGGCGGCCCGCGATTCGAGGCGGCGCCGTTCCTGCGGGTCGTTTTCGACGCCGGAGAAGACTTCGTGCAGCTGGGCTCGTACGACGTCCTGGGCGAAGTGCAGCGCGTAGGTGCGGGCGAGGAGGGGGAGCAGCCGGCGCTGGTGGAGACCGTAGTCGAGGAGTACCTGTTCCGCGGTGTCCGGGGACGCCTTGAACTGGCGCCGCCGGTCGGCGTACTTGGTGGCGACCGCCAGTGCGACCTTGGCGACGCTGACGCCGGCTCCGGCGACGCTGACCCGGCCCTGCACGAGGGTGCCGAGCATGGTGAAGAAGCGCCGGTCGGGGTTCTCGATGGAGCTCTCATAGGTACCTTCGGGAGTGACCCGGGCGAAGCGGTCGAGGAGCGCCTCGCGGGGGACACGTACACCGTCGAAGCGGATGCGGCCGTTGTCGACGCCGTTGAGGCCCATCTTCCGGCCGTCGTCCTCGATGGACACACCGGGCAGAACCCGGCCGTCTGCCCGGAGGGGGACGACGAAGGCGTGGACGCCCTCGGAGCGGCCGTCCACCTCCAGCTGGGCGAAGACGACGGCGATTTCGGCGTGGCGGGCGGCGTTGCCTATGTAGTCCTTGCGGGCCTGCTCGTCGGGGGTGGTGAGGACGAACTCCCGGTTGCCGGGGTCGTAGCGGGCGATGGTGCCCAGCGCCTGGACGTTGGAACCGTGACCCGTCTCGGTCATGGCGAAGCAGCCCATCAGCTCTCCGGTGACGAGGCGGGGCAGGTACGTCTTGTGGTGGTGGCCGGTGCCGAGATGCAGGATGGCTCCGCCGAAGAGCCCGAACTGGACGCCGACCTTCACGAGGACGGAGAGGTCGCCGAACGCCAGGGTCTCGAAGGCGGCGATCGACGCGCCGACGTCGTCCCCGCCGCCGTACGCGGCGGGGAAGCCCATGCCGGTCTGACCGGTCGCGGCCAGCTGGACGACGACATCGCGGACCCTCTCGCGGAACGCGTCGATGCCCAGCGCGTCGGCCTCGTCGAGGACGGCGGCATGGGTGACCAGGTTCGTCCGGACGAGATCCCGGATCTCGGCGTACTCGCCGTCGAGGACCGCGGTGAGGGACGGGATGTCGATCTCGGCCTGGAGCCGGCCGATTGCGGGGGCGGAGGTGTTCTCGGTGGCCATGCCGCTTCGCTACCCCGAGCCGCGACGATCAACCGGCGCCCAGGGTGGTCGGCGCAGGGCTCAGGACCAGCGCGCGGTTCCGGGCGGCTGGTTGGCACCGTCGCCCGAGGCCGGGGCGCGCCGTCTCGCGCGGCCAGGGCACGCCATGCCGGCGCTGCTGGGCGCGCCGGGCACACGTGGCAGCAGCCAGTGCGGCCCTGGGCGGTGACTACTTCTGCAGTGAGTCTGCGCTGACGGTCCGGGGCGTGCCGTCGGCGAAGGTGAGGGGTCAGCAGGTCGTGGGAGTCGCTGTCCGGTCACCAGGCGGTCCACCTGCCGTACAGCAGTGAGCGGATGTGCCCCGCGGTGGCGTGGACCGTGCGTCCGTGATCGCGCACGGTGATCTCCTTCACGTCGGAGCCCATCGAGCCGACTGCGTAGTGGAACGGAGCCGGCTGCCCCGGGGGCCTTGCGCGTCGAGCGTGATGCCGTCCGCAGATACCTTGACCGGCGGACCGCCACCGCGATGCCGGTGCCGTCCGCGCCGCGATCCGAGCCTGCGTCAGCTCATTGCGCGGGCGGGCTCCTGTCGCGGGCGGGCCCGCCCCGCCGACGCAGTGCAGAGGTGCGCGTCGACGTCGTCCGCAGGGATCCGGGCGACCATGTAGTGAACAGGGCAGATGATCGCGATGCCGCCGGACCGCGCCCGACCGCCTCTTGCGGCCGTCCCCGCCGGGGCTGACGAAGTCGTTCCTGTCACGGTGATGGCGGTCGGGTCATGCCGGGCTGAGGGACCGGCGCCAGTGGCCGGTGATGCTGCGGCGCAGCTGCTCGGTGTCGACGCATGCAGGGGCCAGCAGCCGCTGCAGGGCGATCCCGCGGAGTTGCCCGACGATCGCGACGGCGACTTCTTCGGGCTCGACGGCGGGGTCGACGGCGCCATCCGCGATGCCGGCTTCGATGTCCTCGCGCAGGTCGGCGCGGAAGGCCTCGTCCCGCTCGCGGAAGATCTGGG
Source organism: Streptomyces sp. NPDC006743 (assembly GCF_040703815.1). Taxonomy (NCBI): domain Bacteria; kingdom Bacillati; phylum Actinomycetota; class Actinomycetes; order Kitasatosporales; family Streptomycetaceae; genus Streptomyces; species Streptomyces sp. NPDC006743. The sequence continues at coordinate 3,564 of NZ_JBEYJA010000075.1, forward strand.
CCAGTTCGGGTTGGGTGGCGGCCTCGGCCCACAGCAGCAGAAAGGCCTGGTTGAACACGCTGGTCCGGCCGAGTTCGCCGAGGTAGCCGTCGATCAGCCGCAGCAGGCGGTCGAGCCCGGCCGGAAGATCGTTCAAGCCCGGCACGAACCCAGTCTGCGTGGCGCGCGCAAGCCGCTCGATCAGTGCCTGCTTGCCGCCGAAGTGATGGGTGACGATGCCGCGGCTGTAACCGGCGCGCTCCCCGATACGGGCCAGGGTCAGCGCGCGCACACCCTGCTCGACGATCAGCTCGGCCGCGGCCGTCAGCAGAGCCGCCTCCGCCTGGTCGCGGCGGTCTTGCTGGGTGCGACGGGTGGTGGTCATGCGTGGAGTCTAGCAAGATAACTTGCGTGTCGGATAACAAGTATGTGTAGTGTGAGCGTTGTACCGTTGCAGCCCGGCTCCGCAGCCGGCTCCGATTCCAGGAGGTTCCCCCTGTGATCGAAATCGACGACCGCGAACTCGACACACTCCTCGCCGAGGACCCCGGAGGCCCGGTCGTGATGCTCAATCTGCTGCGATTCCGCCCGGACGGCTGCCGCGGGAGCTACCAGCGCTACGCCGAGGCGCTCGGCCAGTCGATCAATGCGAGGTACGGCCTGAGCGCGGAATACCGGGGCAACGGCGGACGGGCGCTGGTCGCCGAGGATGGACAGGCCTGGGACATGAGTCGTGCTCGTCCGCCACCCCGACCGGAAGGTGTTCGCCGACATGATCCGCGACCCCGAGAACCAGGCGGTCGCTCACTTGCGCAGCGAGGCGCAGGTGGAGTCCGTGTTGCAGCCGGCAACGCCGGTCGTGCTCTGATGCCGGCGGTCTTCGTCCACGGCAACCCCGAGACCGCAGCGGTCTGGGAGCCGCTGCTGGCCGAGCTGGCAGCCGTCCGCTCCGATGTGGTTTGCCTGTCCCCGCCCGGCTTCGGGGCACCCCTGCCTGCCGGGTTCGGCGCCACACAGGCGGAATACCGGGACTGGTTGGTCAAGGAACTGATGGCGTTCGGCGAGCCAGTGGACCTGGTCGGTCACGACTGGGGCGGTGCCCACGTCGTGAATGTGGTGCTGAGCCGGCCTGCCCTGGTGCGCAGTTGGGCCAGCGACGTGCTCGGGATCTACGACCCCGGCTACGAGTGGCACGTGCCGGCCCGCCGCTGGCAGACGCCGGGAGCCGGCGAGGACGACGTCGCAGCCCGATTCGGTGGTACGGCCGAGGAGCGTGCGGCGGCGCTTGTGGAGCGGGGGATGAGCAGACAGGTCGCGGCTCGCGTCGCGGCGGGCCAGGACGAGGCGATGGGCCGCGCGGTGCTCGCTCTGTACCGCTCGGCCGCCGAGCCGGGTGCCCTTGGCGTCGGTCTGGAGCTGGAGCGCGCAGCGGCGCGACCGGGCTTGGCCGTGCTGGCCACGGCGGACGGGGTCGTCGGTACCGACGAGCAGCGCCGCCGGTCGGCGGGCCGTGCAGGGGCACGATCGGCGGTCCTGAAGGGCTTGGGCCACCGGTGGATGACCGAGGACCCGGCCGTCGGCGCCGCGGCCCTGACCGAATTCTGGGAGACGATCCGCTACCGGTAGTTCGTCAGCGCGGCGATGGGCCGTCGTGCCGCCGATCGCGTCCGCGACATCGATCCCCGGCCCGTCACCCCCCGACTCCTGCCGGCCTCGACCGCCGTACGCCACGCCTTCCCCCGCGACACCCACGACGGCGCCGCCGTCCGCTCCGTCCTCCGGCCTCGTCGTCCATCTCGCACTCCAGCTGCGCCGCCGCGGGCAGGCGCCCGCGCGCTCACTGTGACGCTGCGTTTCGCGGACGGTGCCGACTGGGAGAAGACCCGACGCCTGCCCGAGCCCACCGCCCGCGAACGACGCAAGAAGCCGCGCGTCGCCTGACTCAGCCCCGGGCGATATCACGGCGCTGTCCCCACGGGTGCAGCGCCTTCGCGTTTGCGGTGTCGTGGCCAATCCCGAAGGTCCCGTCCAGGTGGGCAAAGGTTCATCGAGAGGACCTCCTCGTGCGCTTCGCCCGGACCGCCGCGGCCGCCGCCGCTCCTCGTCCCGGCCGCCGCCCATCCGGCCGCGGCCGCACCGTACTCCCGCCCACCCGGGCAGAACAGCTAGTGATTGGCCGATCCGGCGACCTTCGCGTTCAGCCGCGCTCTCCGCTTCGACGGCCGGCGACGCGTTTACGGCGTCTTGTGCGCCGTGGCCACCAGGTAGCCGAACTCCGGCAGCGCGGAGATCGGGTGCACCAGGACCTCGATCAACTGCCGGGCCGCGTCACCGAACTGCTCCTCCAGGGAGCTACGGTGCTCGCTCGCGCCATCGGCCATGATCCGCAGCGTTCGCCTGGTGTGCTCACTGACGTCCAGCAGCTCGTCCAGCTTCAGGCCCGCGCCGGTGATCAGGGCCCGGTAGTCGTCGATGCTGGGAAGCTCGACGATGGCGAACTTCCCCTTCGCGTCGTCGAGTACGTCCTGGTACTCCGGCCTGATCGGCTCGCGTTGGCAGGTGTCGGCGATCACCAGGCGGCCGCCGGGGCGCAGTACACGCTTCATCTCCGCCAGCGCGCGGGAACGCTCCATGTGCAGGAGCGATTCGAACGCCCAGGCCACGTCGAACGAGGCATCCGGATAGGGCAGCGCCATCGCGTCGGCGTGATCGAACCGGACGCGATGGGACAGGCCCGCCGCCGCGGCGCGGGCATTGGCCTCCTGCGCCTGTCCCGAGTTGATCGTGACGCCGGTGATGTCCGCCTCGACCGTACCGGCCAGGCGGAGCGCGGGCGTTCCGATACCGCAGCCGACATCGAGCATCCGCTGGCCGGGCCGCAGCCCCAGTTGCTCGATGAGCAGGTCGGTGAGCCGATCCGTGGCGACGTCCACGGAACTGTCGTCCTCGTCGGAAAGCCAGTATCCGTAGTGGAAGTTCTCACCCCAGAAACGCAGGAACATGTGGGTGAACACGTCGTAGAAGTCCGAGACCAGCTCCGGCTGGGTATCCATGTGGTCAGTCATGTCCTTGCTTCTCCATGGTGTGATCAGTAGCCGTGTCCGCATGCGGGGCGGTTCGACCGGCGTGTATCGGTCATGGGGCGTCTTGCCTGATCGAGTCGGTTAGGGGGCGGGCCGCCGGTCCAGCCAGCCGCTGATTGCCGAGGCGGTGCTCGCGGCGTGTTCGTCGATCATGCTCAGGTGGGTGCCGGGCACGTCGATGGTGTCATGGTCGGGGCCCCAGTGGGCCCGCCAGTGATCGCCCGTGCGGGGCTGGCCGCCCATCCGTCCGGTGGCACGCAGCAGCAGTGTCGACACGCCGTCGATGTCGGTCGGTGACCAGTCGTCGAACAACTGGAGGTGGTGTGCCATCGCGGTCAGCTCGGCGCCGCGCGGCGGCTGCGTCGCGGTCCATTCGGCATACGCGTCGCCGAGCAGGTCGAACTGGATCTCGGCCAGACCCGTACTGCCCGGCAGGTGGCTGTCCAGCAGCACGAGTGACTCCGGTGCGGTGCCGAGATCCTTGAGCCGGGCGGCTGCCGCGTGTGCGATCCAGCCGCCGGAGGAGTATCCGACGAGGACGTAGGGGCCGGTCACGTGGGAGAGCACCGTCTCGGCGACCGCAGCCACCAGATCGGTCCGGGTGCGGTGAAGGGACTCGTGGTCGGCGTAGCCCGTCAACGGCAGCACAGCCATGTTGTGCGTCGCACGCAGCGTGTCGGCCGTCCGAGCGTATTGGTAGACATTGGAGGGAGCCATAACGGACGGGATGCAGACCAGGGTCGGACCCGCGAACCCCTGGGAGAACCTGACCGGTTCCCGCATACGGGGCGAGCCGGCACCCACGCGCATCCGGGCGGCGACGGCCAACAGCTCCAATCCGTCCTTCACCTGGTTCTGGGCGCAGGCCTGGGCGAAGAGGACCGGCAGCGGATCGGTCGCGGGTGGCGTCGCTCGGTCCGCGTCCGCCGGCGTCGGACGCGCCGGTGCGGCGGCGGGGGCGGCCGGTGGGGTTTCGAGGTCGTCGAGCGCGGCGAAACGGTCGGTCAGATGTGTGGCGACGGCGTGTGGCGTCGGCCAGTCGATGACCAGTGTCCGGGGCAGCTCCAGCCCGGTGACGGCCCTCAGACGCTCGGTGAGCCAGACTGCGGTCAGCGAGTCGAAGCCCAGCTCGGCAAAGCCCCGCTGGGGGTTCACGTCCTCGGGCGCGTCGTAGCCCATCAGCTGTGCCGCTTGGTCGCGCACTGCGGCGAGCAGGATCTCCGCCCACTCCTGGCGCGGGCGGTCGGCCATCTTGGCGCGTACGGAGGGGGTCTCGGGGACCGTCCCGGCCGTCACCGCGGCCGGCAGCGTGGCGCCCGTCCCGCCGACGACCCCCTGGTCGGCCAGCAGACTCGCCCCGGTCGGCAGGTGATCGACCAGCCAGTAGCGGCGGCGCTGGAAGGCGTAGGTGGGCAGGTCGAGCTGGGCGGCGCCGGTGCCGGCGTAGACCGCGCGCCAGTCGACCGGCACGCCGCGGACGAAAAGGGCAGCCACCGCGTCCAGCAGCGCGGCGGGCTCGGCCCGGCCCTGACGCAGCGTCGGCACGAAGGCCCGCTCGGGCATGCCCGGACCAGCCGGCGGCAGGCAGTCCCGGCCGAGTGCGGCGAGGACCCCGCCCGGCCCGAGCTCCAGGAAGGTGGTGACACCGGCCTCGCTCAGGCGCACGACACCGTCGTGGAACCGCACCGCCTCACGGGCCTGGGCGACCCAGTAGTCCGCCGAACGCATCCGCTCGCCCCGGTCCGCCTCGCCCGGTGCGAGCGGCACGATCGGGATGCGCGGCGCGGCGTACGAGAGGCTTTCGATCGCCGACCGGAAGCCGGCCAGGATCGGGTCGATCCGCGGTGAGTGGAAGGCGTGGCTCACCCGCAGTCCGCGCGGGCGGAGCCCCTTGTCGGTGAGGTTCGCCGTCAGCGTGGTGAGTGTCTTCTCGTCGCCGGAGAGCACCACCGAGGTGGGACCGTTCACCGCGGCCACGGACACGAGGCCGGTCAGCTGATCGAGCATCGGCAGGATGTCTTCTTCGGCCGCACGGACAGCGACCATCGCGCCGCCGGGTGGCATGTCCTGCATGAGGCACGCCCGGGCGGCGACCAACGCGCAAGCGTCCTCGAGCGACAGTATCCCGGCCACGTGCGCGGCAGTGACCTCGCCGATGGAATGCCCCGCGACGAAGTCCGGGCGTACACCCCACGACTCGACGAGCCGGAACAGCGCGGTCTCGACGGCGAAGAGGGCCGGCTGGGCGAATCCGGTGCGGTCGAGCAGGTCCAGCGGGTCGTTCCCGGCGAAGGTCAGGTCACGCAGCGAACGGCCGAGCGGACCGTCCAGGTGCGCGCAGACGGCATCGAACGCCTCGGCGAAGACCGGGTGCTCCGCGTACAGCTCGCGGCCCATGCCCAGCTTCTGCGCCCCCTGGCCGGTGAACAGGAAGGCCAGCCGTCCGCGCACGGTGGTGCCTGTCGTGACCGCGGCGTGCGGTGTGCCCCCGGCGAGTGCGCCGAGCCCGGCCAGCAGGTCGTCCCGGTCGGCGGCCACGACGACGCCGCGGCTGTCCAGGGCGGCGCGCGTGGTGGCCAGTGAGTATCCGACGTCGGTGGGGTCGGCCGGCTCGGCCCGGTTCGTCAGGAAGGCGGCCAGCCGCGCGGCCTGGGCGCGCATCGCGGCCGCCGTGTGGCCGGAGACCAGCCAGGGGACGGCCGCGAGCGTGCGGTGCGCGACGCCGTCGCCCTCCCGTCCGGGGTCGTCCTCGGGCACCGCTTCGAGGATGGCGTGCGCGTTGGTGCCGCCGATGCCGAAGGCGGAGACCGCCGCACGCCGTGGCCGGTTCTCCGTCTCCGGCCACGACCGCGACTCCTGCAGGAGTTCGATGTCGCCGGCCGTCCAGTCGACCTCGGTGGACGGCGGGTCGGCGTGCAGCGTCGGTGCCAGCGTGCCGTGCCGGAGCGACATCACCGTCTTGATCAGACCGCCCACCCCTGCGGCGGACTGGCTGTGGCCCAGGTTGGACTTGAGCGACCCCAGGAACAGCGGACGACCGGGCCGCCTGTCGCGCCCGTACGTGGCCAGCAGCGCCTGGGCCTCGATCGGGTCGCCCAGTGTCGTGCCAGTACCGTGTGCCTCGACGGCGTCGACGTCGGAGGACGTGAGCCCGGCCGCGGCCAGCGCGCGCCGGATCACCCGCTGCTGGGACGGGCCACTCGGCGCGGTCAGCCCGTTCGACGCCCCGTCCTGGTTGATGGCCGAGCCGCGCAGCACCGCCAGCACCGGGTGCCGGTGGCGGCGGGCGTCGGAAAGCCTCTCGACCACGACCATGCCGACGCCCTCGGCCCAGGCCGTACCGTCCGCGGCGTCGCCGAAGGACTTGCACCGGCCGTCGGGAGCGAGCCCGCGTTGGGTGCTGAACTCGACGAACGAGCCCGGCGTGGCCAACACGGAGACGCCACCGACCAGGGCGAGTGAGCAGTCCCCGGCGCGCAGGGCTCCCGCCGCGAGGTGCAGGGCGGTGAGCGACGAGGAGCAGCCGGTGTCGAGGGTCACTGCCGGACCCTCCAGCCCCAGGAGGTAGGAGATTCTGCCCGAGATGATCGCTCCTGCCAGGCCGCCGAGCAGGAGCCCCTCGAAACCGGCCGGGTAGCGCGCCAGCAGTGCCGCGTAGTCGGTCACACTCGGGCCCACGAACACCCCGGTCTCGCTGCCGTGCAGCGAGTGCGGATCGATCCGAGCCCTCTCCAGGGCCTGCCACGACGTCTCCAGCAGCAGCCGCTGCTGTGGATCCAGAGCGGTGGCCTCACGGGGCGAGATGCCCCAGAACTGCGCGTCGAAGTCCGCGACGTCGGTCAGGAAGCCGCCCTGCTGGGTGTAGCTGGTGCCCGGGTGATTGGGGTCGGGGTCGTAGAGCGAGTCGAGGTCCCAGCCCCGGTCGCGGGGGAACGGGGTGATCGCGTCCCGCCCGGTGACCGCTAGCTCCCACAGATCCTCCGGTGAGCGCACGCCGCCGGGATAGCGGCAGGCCATGCCGACGATCGCGATCGGCTCGCCGAGCCGCCGCTCCAGCTCCTCCGACCGCTTGCGGGCCTGTACGAGGTCTGCCGTGACCAGATTCAGGTAGTGCCGCAGTTTGTGATCGTTGTCGTCCATCTGCTCCTCGACCTCTCGTCCGACGCCGCGGCACTTTCCACGTGCGTACGGGATCACTCGTCCCGGCGGCCGAGCTGCGTGTTGATGAAACTGAACAGTTCGTCGTCGGAGGCCGCCGCCAGTGTCGCCACGTCGCCCTCGGCGCTCGCCGCCTGCGCCGGGCCCGAGAGCCGGCTCAGCAGGTCTCGCGCCCGGCCGACGAGCACGTCGCGCACTTCCGCCTCCTCGGTCGGCAGTGCGGAGAGCGACGCCTCCAGCCGGTCGAACTCGGCCAGTGCCGCGTCCGTCGGCGACGGCACACCGGCGGCCACCTCGGAGCGCAAGAACGAGGCCAGGATCGTCGGATTCGGGTAGTCGAAGACAAGCGTCACCGGCAGCCGCAACCCCGTCGCCGCGTTGAGCCGGTTGCGCAGCTGGACGGCGATCATCGAGTCGAAGCCGATGTCCTTGAAAGCCCGCTTGTGATCGACCTCCTCCGGAGAGTCGTGGCCGAGCACGGCCGCGACGTGCGAGCAGACCAGATCGAGCACGGCCGGCTCCCGGTCCTCCTCCGGCAGCGCGGCGAGCTTCTCGATCAGGGCCGCGCCGCGTTCGGCCGAGGCCGGGGACTCCGCCGTCCGCAGCCGGCGGACATCCGGCAGGTCGGCCAGGAGCGGGCTGGGCCGCAGCGAGGTGAAGCGGGCATGGAACCGGGCCCATTCGACTCGTGCGACGACCGGGCACGGCTCGTCCTCGGCGACGATCCGGTCCAGGGTCGCCAGGCCGGAGTCCACCGGCAGCAGGGGCAGACCTCCGCGGCGCAGCGAGTCGGCCGTCTCCTCGTCCTCGGCCAGCATTCCGGCCTCCCACGGGCCCCACGCCACCGAGACGGTGCGGCCGCCGCGGTCGTGCCGTTCCCGAGCCAGGGCATCGAGGTACGCGTTGGCGGCCGAGTACGCGGACTGATTGCCGACGCCCCAGGTCGCCGAGATGGAGCCGAACAGCAGCACCGTCTGGATGCTGTCGTGGTCGAGCAGCTCGTCGAGGTGCGCCGCACCGAGCACCTTGGCAGCCAAGACGTCGCCGAACTCGGTCAGCGTCGTGTCGGCGATCGGCCCGCCGTCGAGGCTGGCCGCGGCATGTACGACCGCGGTCAGCGGGCGCTCGGCGGGAACGGAGGCCAGCAACTCGACCACGGCGGCCCGGTCTGTGACGTCGCAGGCCGTCACCGAGACCGAGACGCCCCTGGCCGCCAGCTCCTCGACCAGGCGCTGGGCCCCGGCCGCTTCGGCGCCGCTGCGGCTGGCAAGCACCAGATGCTCGGCACCGCGGTCGGCCAGCCAGCGGGCCACTTCGGCACCGAGGCCGCCCGTGCCACCCGTCACGAGCACGGTACCGCGCGGCCGCCACTCGGGCGGCTCCTGGTCGGGCGCTGCCGCCCTGACCAGACGGCGGGCCAGGACGACCTGGGAGCGTACGGCGACCTCGTTCTCGCCGTTGCCCGCGAGCACACCGGCCAGTTCGGCGACCGTCTGGTCGTCCACCGTCTCCGGCAGATCGATCAGGCCGCCCCAGAGCCGCGGGTGTTCGAGGCCGGCGACACGTCCGAATCCCCAGACCAGCGCCTGGGTGGGCGAGCCGATGCGGTCCTGGGGACCGGCCGCCACCGCGCCCCGGGTCACCGCCCAGACCGGGGCGTCGAGTTCGGCGTCGAGCAGGGCCTGGGTGAGCACCACCGTGCCCGCGAGCCCTTGGGGCAGCGCCGCCGCGTCCGCGCACGGGGTCTCGTCCTCGGCCAACAGCGACAGCACCCCGACCGGGCTCGTGCCGTTCGCCGCGAGCTCGCGGAGCCGCTGGGCCAGCGCCGCCCGGTCGAGGTTGTCGCACGGTACGACCCAGGTCTCCAGGTCCGGCGCGTGGGCGGCGAGGCGGCGCACGGTCTCCGAGGCCCAGCACTCGGCCCGCTGCCCCTCGGGAACCACCGCCAGCCAGGTACCGTCGATCGGCGTACGCGTGCCGCCGGGCAGCGCGCGCCACGTGACGCGGTAGCTCCGGTCGTCGGTGTCCGTGTCGGTCGCGGCGTTCACGGCGCTCCGCAGCTGTGCACGACTGACCGGCCTCGCGACGACGGAGTCGAAGGAGGCGACGGGCTCGCCCGCGTCGTCGGTCAGCAGCATCGTGGAGGAGTCGGAGCCGTTGCGCCGGAAAGCGACCCGAAGCGAGCTCACTCCCCGGGTGTGCACGGTGATGCCGTTCCAGGAGAACGGCATCACCGCCTCGCTCTCGCTGTCGATCAGTCCGGCGACCGGCACCTGTAGGGCGGCGTCCAGCAGCGCCGGGTGCAGGCCGAACCGCCCCGCCTCGGCACGGACCGTGTCCGGCAGCGCGACCTCGCCGTACATGTCCTCGCCGTCCCGCCACAGCGCACGGATCCCGGCGAAGGCGGGCCCGTAGGCGTATCCGCGCTCGGCGAGCCGCGCGTAGAGGTCGGTCACATCGACCGCCTCCGCGCCGGCCGGCGGCCAGACCCTCAGGTCGCCCGGCACCGGGCCGGTACCGACAGGGGCGAGCGTGCCTTCCGCGTGCAGGATCCACCTGCTGTCGGCGCCTGACCCGGTGCGCCGCGAGTGCACCGTGACCGAACGCCGACCGGTGGAGTCGGCGGCGCCGACCGCGACCTGCACCGCCACACCTGACTTCTCCGAAAGCACCAGCGGCGCCTGGAAGGCCAGCTCTTCCAAGCGGGCGCAGCCGACGTGACGCCCGGCGTGGGTGACCAGCTCGACGAAGGCGGCCCCGGGCAGCAGGAGGGTGCCGAGCACGACGTGGTCGGCCAGCCACGGATGGGTCGCCAGCGACCACCTGCCGGTGAAGAGCACCTGGTCCTCGCCGGCGCGTTCCACAGCGGCGCCCAACAGGGGGTGATCGGCGGACGCCAGCCCCAAGTCGGTGGCACTCGCGGTCACCGCGCCGGCGGGCTCGACCCACAACCGGCGGTGCTGGAACGCGTAAGTGGGCAGGTCGATTCGGCCTCCGGCGGGGAACGCCCTCCCCCAGCGGACCGTTGCCCCGTGCACGAAGGCCGTGGCCAGGGAGCGGGTGAACGCGACGTCACCGCCGTTGCGCCGCAACGACCAGGACGCGGCGACCTCGGCGCCCCGGGCCTCGGCCACCGCCTCGACCGCGTCGACGAGGGCCGGGTGCGCGCTGAGCTCCACGAAGCAGCTGTGCCCGTCGTCCAGAAGAGCCTCGACGGCCGCGCTGAACCGCACCGTCTCCCGGAGATTGCGGTACCAGTAGTCGGCGTTCAGTTCGGTGCCGTCGACCCGCCCGCCGGTGACCGTCGAGTAGAACGGCACTTCCGCCTCAGCGGGCACGACGTCGGCCAGCGCGTCGACGAGCTCGGCGTGCAGTTCCTCCACCGCGTTCGAGTGCGACGCGTAATCGACCAGGAGCGTGCGCACCGGGACCTCCTCGGCCGTGAGCGCCGCGCACAAGTCCTGCAGTTCGTCGGCGGCGCCGGAGACGACCACCGACCGCGGCCCGTTGACCGCGGCGACGCCGAGCCCCGGGTAGTCGGCGAGCCGTTCCCGGACCCGGGCGACCGGCAGACCGATCCAGCCCATCCCGCCGCGCTCGGTCAGGCCGGCGATCAGGCGCGAGCGCAATCCGGCGATGCGGGCGCCGTCGGCCGGTGTGAGGACACCGGCCACCACGGCCGCCGCGATCTCGCCCTGCGAGTGACCGACCACCGCTGCCGGTTCGACCCCGAGCGACCGCCACAGCCGTGCCAAGGACACCATCACCGCGAACAGCACGGGCTGCACCACGTCCACCCGCTCCAGGCTCGGCGCGCCCGGAGCGCGGGTGAGGACGTCCGACAGCGAGGCGCCGTTCCAGTCGACGTGCGGGGCCAGCGCCGCGTCGCACTCGGTCATGGCGGCGGCGAACAGCGGGCTGCTGTTCCAGAGATCGAGGGCCATGCCACTCCACTGGCCACCCTGACCTGCGAAGACGAAGACCGGCTGGTTCGCGTCGCCGCCGTCGCCCAGCACCACGTCCTCGTGGGAGTCCGTCGTGCCGCCGGCGATCGCCGCGAGCCCCGCGGTCAGCGCGCCCAGATCCTCGGCGAGCACCACGGCCCGGTGCTCCAGCGTGGCCCGGCCGCCGAGCGAGCGGCCGAGGGCGTCGAGGTCCACCTCCGGGTGCTCGGCGAGGTGGGCGCCGAGCCTGGCCGCCTGATCGCGCAGTGCCGCCGCGCCGCGAGCCGAGAGGACGAACGGCTTGACGGATTGCGCGAGCACCTGACCGGACGCAGGCGGAGCGGGTGGCCCCTCCAGTTCCTCCGGCACCTCCGGTGCCTGTTCCAGCACCACGTGCACGTTGGTGCCGCTGATTCCGAACGCGGAGACGGCACCGAGCCGGGGGCGGTCGCGCTCCGGCCACTCCTGTGCCGCGGTCAGCAGCTTCACGGCACCGTCCGACCAGTCCACGTGCGGGGTGGGCTCCTCGGCGTTCAACGTCCGGGGCAGCAGACCGTGCCGCAGCGCCTGGACCATCTTGATCACCCCCGCCACGCCGGCGGCCGCCTGCGCGTGGCCCAGGTTCGACTTCAGGGAACCGAGCCAGAGCGGGGTCTCCTCGGTGTGCTCCCGCCCGTACGTCGCCAGCAGCGCCTGCGCCTCGATCGGGTCGCCGAGCCTGGTGCCGGTGCCGTGGCCCTCCACGACGTCCACATCGGCGGCGGAGACACCGGCATTGGCCAGCGCCTCTCGGATCACCCGCTGCTGCGAGCGGCCGTTGGGCGCGGTCAGCCCGTTGGAGGCGCCGTCCTGGTTCACCGCGGAGCCCTTCACCACCGCGAGGACCTGGTGGCCGTTGCGGCGGGCGTCCGACAGACGCTCCAGTACGAGCAGCCCGACGCCCTCGGCCCAGCCGGTGCCGTCCGCGTCCGCGCCGAACGCCCGGCAGCGGCCGTCCGGGGAGAGGCCGCCCTGCAGCGCGAACTCCTGGAACACCACCGGCGTGGACATCACGGCCACACCGCCGGCCAGTGCGAGGTCGGACTCCCCGGTCCGCAGCGCCTGGGCCGCCATGTGCAGCGTGGTCAGCGAGGACGAACAGGCGGTGTCCACCGTCAACGCGGGGCCCTCGAGGCCGAACTCGTAGGCGATGCGGCCCGAGGCCACGCTGGGCGCCGTCCCGGTCAGCAGGTGGCCGTCGAGACCGCGCGATCCGAGTGCGAGCAGGTTGCCGTAGTCATGGGCGCTGAGGCCGATGAACACGCCGGTCTTCGTGCCGCGCAGCGCCATCGGATCGATACCGGCACGCTCGAACGCCTCCCACGCCGACTCCAGCAGCAGACGCTGCTGCGGGTCCATCGCCGTGGCCTCACGCGGTGAGATGCCGAAGAACTCCGGATCGAATTCGGTCGCTCCGTGCAGGAAGCCGGCCGCCCGGGCGTTGGTCGTGCCCGGGCGGCCGGGCTCGGGATCGAACAACTCGGCCAGGTTCCAGCCACGGTCGGACGGGAACTCCGTGGCGGCGTTCCGGCCCTCCTCGACCATCGCCCACAACGCCTCCGGCGAGTCGACCCCGCCGCCGTAGCGGCAGGCCATGCCGACGATGGCGATCGCGTCGCCGCCGGTGTCTGCCGCGGCGATCGCGGGTGCGGCCGACGCGGAGGAGCCGGCGCTGACCACCTCGCCGAGCACGTACGCGGCCAGCGAAGTGAGGTCCGGGTAGTCGAAGACCACCGTTGCGGGCAGCCGCAGGCCGGTGAAGGCGGTGATCCGGTTGCGCAGCTCCACCGCGGCCAGCGAATCGAAGCCGATGTCCCTGAACGTCCGGTCCGGCGAGAGTTTCGACGCCGACGCGTGCCCGAGCACCGCCGCGGTCTCGGCGGCGAGAGCGTCCAGGACGATCCGGTGCCGGGCGGCCGGCGGCCGGGCGAGCAGACGACGGGTCCACGAGCCGGCACCGCCGCCACTCGCGACGGCGGCACGCCGCACCCGCCCGGAGACCTGGTTGCGCAGCAGGGGCGGCACCTCTCCGCGGAACGCGGCCAGGTCGAGCCGGACCGGCAGCAGCACCGGGGCCCCGACGGTGAGGGCCGCGTCGAAGAGGGACAGGCCTTCCTCGTCGGACAGCGGCTTGATGCCGGCGCGTGTCATCCGCTCCCAGTCGGCCTCCTTCAGGGAGGTCGTCATGTGGCTCGTGGCGGCCCAGAGGCCCCAGTCGAGCGAGACGGCGGGCAGCCCCAGCGCGCGGCGGTGCCGGGCAAGAGCGTCCAGGAACGCGTTGGCGGCGGCGTAATTGGCCTGGCCCGGTGCGCCCAACGCCCCGACGGCCGAGGAGAACAGCACGAAGGCGGAGAGGTCGAGGTCCTTGGTCAGCTCGTGGAGGAGCCAGCCGGCGTCCACCTTGGGACGCAGCACGGTGTCCACCTGCTCGGTCGTCAGCGAGCCGACGACACCGTCGTCGCTGGTGCCCGCGATGTGCACGACCGCCGTCAGCGGATGTTCGGCGGGGATCGCGGCCAGCACCCCGAGGAGCGACTCGCGGTCGGAGACGTCACAGGCAGCGGTCGTCACCGAGGCGCCGAGCCGGGTCAACTCGGATGCGAACTCGGTGGCGCCGGGGGCATCCGGGCCGCGCCGGCTCGCCAGCACGAGGTTGCGCACGCCGTGCTCGGCGACCAGGTGCCGGGCGACCAGGCCGCCCAGTGCGCCGGAGGCGCCGGTCACGAGCACGGTCCCGGCCGGATCGGCGGGCACCGGGACGGTCAGGGCGATCTTGCCGATGTGCCGGGCCTGGCTGAGGAATCTCAGGGCGTCCGGGGCCCGGCGGACGTCCCAGGTGGTGGTCGGAGGCAGGGTCAGAGCACCACGGGCGAACAGGTCCAGCAGCTCGGTCAACATCTCGTGGACCCGTTCGGGCGCCACTGCGAGCAGGTCGAACGCCTGATAGCGCACACCGGGGAACGCCTCGGACGCCCAGTCGGCGTCGCGGATGTCGGTCTTGCCCATCTCGACGAACCGGCCGCCGCGCGACAGCAGTCGTAGTGAGGCGTCCACGAGTTCGTTGGTGAGCGAGTTGAGGACCACGTCGACGCCGCGGCCGTCGGTGGCGCGGAGCAGATCGGGCTCGAACTGTGCGGTGCGAGAGTTCGAGACGCGTTCGCGGGGGACGCCGAGCTCGCGAACGGCCGCCCACTTGGCGGGGCTCGCGGTGGCGAAGATCTCGGCGCCCAGATGGGTGGCCAGCTGCACCGCCGCCATGCCGACGCCACCGGCGGCGGCGTGGACGAGCACAGACTCGCCGGGTTGCAGGTCGGCCACGTCGACGAGCCCGAAGTACGCGGTCAGGTAGGTGATCGGGACGGTCGAGGCCTGCAGGTACGACCACCCGTCCGGGATCGGTACCACCATCCGGTGGTCACCCACGGCCACAGGCCCGAACGGCCCGAAGAACAGGCCCATCACCCGGTCTCCGGGCTCCAGACCGGTGACTCCCGTGCCGACCTCGGTCACCACGCCGGCCGCCTCGCCGCCGAGCACTTCCTGACCGCGGACCAGGCCCAGGGTGGACATGACGTCCCGGAAGTTCAGGCCGGCGGCCCGGACGGCTATCCGCACCTCGCCCTCGGCCAGCGGCGCGACCGCCTCCGGCGACTCGATCAGGGCGAGCCCGTCGAAAGTGCCGGGGTGCGGGGCGGACAGGCGCCAGGCGGCCGACTCCGCCGGCACGGTGAGCGTCGTCGAGGAGGAGACCTTGACCAGGCGCGGCACCAAGGTCGTGCCCGCGCGTACGGCGACCTCGTCCTCCCCGGCGCCGAGCGCCGCCACCACGGCCGTGTCGGGCTCGCCGGGCCCGAGGTCGACCTGGACGAGCCGGCCCGGGTTCTCGGCACGCGCCGAGCGGAACAGGCCGTGCAGCGCCGCACCGGTCAGGTCGCGGACGTGTTCACCCTCGTACGTGGCCAGCGCGCCACGGGTGACCAGGACCAGCCGTGAGGCGGCCAGCCGATCGTCGGCCAGCCAGTGGCGCACCAGTTCCAGCATCCGGTTGACACCTGAGTGCACGCTCGCGGCCACGTCGTGGTCGTGGCCGGGACCGGAAGCGGCCAGCACCACGGTGGGCACCTCGCCTCCCGCGTCGAGGGCGGCCTGCAGCGCGGGGAAGCCGTCGTACGCCGTGTCTGTCGTGGGCGCGCCGCCACCCAGGTTCGCCCAGCCGGCGGCCGAAGAGGCCTCGACCTCACCGGCGGGAATCCACTCGATCTCGTAGAGGGGGCCGTGGGCCTGGGAAGCACTCTCGGCGATCTGCTCCGCGGTGGCGGACCGCAAGGTCAGCGAGTCGACGGACAGCACCGTGCGGCCGCTCCCGTCGGCGACCAGCAGTGCCACTGTGTCGGTCCCCACCGGAGTCAGCCGTACGCGCAGCGCGGAGGCACCGACGGCGTGCAGCCGGACGCCCGACCACACGAAGGGGACGACACCCTCGGTGGTGCCGGTGACCGCGATCGCGTGCAGCGCGGCGTCCAGCAGGGCTGGGTGCATGCCGTACGCGCCGGCGTCGCCCACGTGCTCGGGCAGCGCCACCTCGGCGAAGACCTCCCCCTCCCGCAGCCAGGCGGCCTTCAGACCGCGGAACACCGGCCCGTAGTCGTACCCGGCCGCGGCGAAGGTCTCGTAGAAATCGCTGAGTTCGACTTCCTCGACACCGGCGGGCGGCCACTCGGCCAGCTCGGGGTCGTCGCGGCCCACACCGGCGCTCCCCGAGACGAAACCGCTGGCGTGCCGTGTCCAGTCCGATTCGGTGCCGGAAGAGTCCGGGTCCTGCTGCTGCGACCAGATGGTGATCGACCGCCGGCCGGTGGACTCCTCCGGCTCGCCGACCACGATCTGCAGCGCCACGCCGCCCCGCTCCAGCAGCAGCGGAGCCTCGATGGTCAGGTCCTCGACCAGCTCACAGCCGACCTGGTCCGCCGCGCGCAGCGCGAACTCGACGAACGCGGTGCCGGGCAGCAGGGTGCGGCCGAACAGGGCGTGGTCGGTGAGCCAGGGCTGGGCGGAGAGCGACAGCCGGCCGGTGCACAGGAAGCCGCCGTCGTTGGCGAGCGAGACGCCGGCACCCAGGAGCGGGGCGTCCATCGAGCGCAGGCCGACCGAACTGAGGTCGTGCCCTCCGACGTGGCTGGTCTCCAGCCAGAAGCGTTCGTGCTGGAACGCGTAGGTGGGCAAGTCGACGCTTTGCGCACCGGTGCCGGCGAAGAAGGCAGACCAGTCCACCTCGACGCCGGCGGCGTGCAGGGTAGCCATCGCCACGGCGATGCATTCCACCTCGTCGCGCCGGCTGCGGAGGGACGGCGTGACCACCACCGATTCGTCGCCATAGCACTTGCGTACGTCGCTGCTCATCGACGCGGCGGGCGACAGTTCGACGAGTCGGGTGACGCCGCGCTCGCGCAGCCGGGCCACGCCGCCGACGAGGTCCACCGGGTCGCGCATCTGCCGGACCCAGAACTCGGGGGTGCACAGCACCTCAGCGGGCACCACCAACGGGATGGTCGGGGCCGAATAGGTCAACGTCTCCACCACGGCCCGGAACCGGGCCTGGATCGGCTCCATCGTGGCCGAGTGGCCCGCGACGCCGACCCGCAGCGTGCGGCACGAGTGGCCGAGCTCGGTCAGTCGCGCCACAGCCGCCTCGACCGGGCCCTCCAGCCCCGAGAGGGTGACTGAGCCCGGGCTGTTGATACCGGCGAGCGAGACGCCCTCGAAGTCGGCGATGACCGGCTCCACCACGTCGGCGCCGGCCGCGACCGAGACCATCACGCCGGCGGCCGAGGTCTGGATCAGCCGTGCCCGGGCGGTGACCATGGTGGCCGCGTCCTCGAGCGACAGCACACCCGCCACGTGCGCCGCCGCGATGTCCCCACAGGACTGACCGAGCAGGTGGTCGGGCCGCAGTCCCCACGACTCGACCAGTCGGTAGAGCGCCACCTCGATCGCGAACAGCGCGGGATGCGCGTACTCGGGCCGATCCAGCGTCGGGCCGCCCTCGGTGATGATCCGCGGCAGCTCGGGGTCGAGCCACCCCAGCACCTCCGAGTACGCCGTGGCGAAGACGGGGAACGCGGCCGCGAGCTGGGCGCCCATGCCGGTGCGCTGCGAGCCATGTCCGGGGAACATCACCGCGGTGAGACCGCGGCACTCGGTGCCGACGACCGCCGTGGCACCGCTGCCGCCGCCGGCCAGCAGGTCGAGCTGCGCTAGCAGGTCCTCCTTGTTACCCGCGACCACGGCGGCGCGGTGCTCGAACGTCACACGACGCAGCGCGAGCGACTTCGCGACGTCGAGCAGGGCGACGTCCTCCTCGGCGAGCCAGTCACGCAGCCGCGTCGCCTGGGCGGCCAGGGCCTGCGGAGTACGGGCGGAGAGGAGGAAGGGCAAGGCGGTCGGCTGTGCGCTCACCGGCTCGGCCTCGACCGCCTCCGGCGCGGGCGCCTCCTCGATGATGACGTGCGCGTTGGTACCGCTCATGCCGAACGACGACACACCTGCCCGGCGCGGCCACTCGTTCTCCGGCCACGGGCGGTTCTCCGTCAACACCTCGACGCCGCCGGCCGACCAGTCCACTTCGTGCGTCGGCTCGTCCACGTGCAGCGTCTTGGGGAGGACGCCGTGGCGCATGGCCATCACCGCCTTGATCACACCGGCGACGCCCGCGGCCGCCTGGGTGTGACCCACGTTCGACTTCAGGGAGCCCAGCCACAGTGGCTCGCCGTTCTTCTTCTTGCGGCCGTAGGTGGCCAGCAGGGCCTGCGCCTCGATCGGGTCGCCCAGCCGGGTGCCGGTGCCGTGCCCCTCGAGCAGGTCGACCTGCTCCATCGGAACCTGGCCGTCGGCCAGCGCCGCCTGGATGACCCGTTGCTGGGCGGGGCCGTTGGGAGCGGTCAGACCGTTGGAGGCACCGTCCTGGTTGATCGCCGAACCGCGGATGACAGCAAGCACCGGGTGGCCGTTGGCCTGTGCGTCGGAGAGTCGCTCGAGCAGGACCAGGCCGACCCCCTCCGACCAGCCGGTGCCGTCCGCGGTGTCCGCGTACGCCTTGCACCGGCCGTTGGGCGCGATGCCGCGCTGTCGACTGAAGTCGACCATGACCAGGGGCGAGCACATCGACGCGACGCCGCCGGCCAGAGCCATCGAGGACTCGCCGCGGCGCAGGGCCCGAACGGCGTAGTCCATCGCGACCAACGAGGAGGAACAGGCGGTGTCGACGGTGACAGCGGGACCCTCGAAGCCGAACGTGTACGCGACGCGGCCGGAGAGCACGCTGGGTGCGTTGCCCAGCAGCAGATAGCCGTCGACCTCGCGGGGGGCCGTGACGGTCAACGGCACGTAGTCATGGGTGTTCGAGCCTATGAACACACCTGTCTCGGTGCCGCGGAGGGTCTCCGGGTCGATGCCGGCACGTTCGAACGACTCCCAGGCGGCCTCGAGGACGATCCGCTGCTGCGGGTCCATGGCGAGAGCTTCGCGTGGGGAGATGCCGAAGAAGTCCGCGTCGAAGTCGGCCAGGCCGGACATGAAGCCGCCCTCGCGGGTGTACGTCTTTCCGGGCTTGCCGGGCTCCGGGTCGTAGATGCTGTCCATGTTCCAGCCCCGGTCGGTCGGCGAGTCGCCGATCGCGTCGGTTCCACTGGAGACCAGTTCCCAGAGGTCCTCCGGCGACCAGACGTCACCGGGCAAGCGGCACGCCATCGAGACGATGGCGATCGGCTCGGTGTCCTGGGCCTCCCTCTCAGTGATCTTCTTGCGAGCCTGGTAGAGGTCGCTCGTGACCAACTTGAGATACTGGCGAAGCTTGTCCTCGTTCTCCATACGAGCAACCCCATCTGTCTCTGTCTGTTCCAGTGGCCCGAGGGACCCCGGAGTGGTCCGGCATACCCCGGACTTGTCAAGCCTGGACACGCGGCAGGCGTCCGCTGAGGCCGGCTGTCCAGGGGTCCGGCGGAGAGCTCGGCCGAAAATGCTTGAGTGGGACCACGATCAGAACCGCCTCTGGACGGTCGCGTGAACAACCATGCTCTTACGACGTCCTCGCGGGCACCCCCTAACCCCCCTAGCCGCCCTCCCGGTTGGCGCGCGGTTTTTCGGGGTGTCGTTGTCGCAGTCGCACTGCGAGCATGAACCGTGAAAGCCAGACCGGTGCGTCTCGCTGGTCGCCCACAGCGGACGAGCGAAGGGACAGCAGCATGACTGCCGAGGTGTTGGACAACAAGAAGAAGCCGACGGGGACGCCGGCATTCATCTTCAGTCAGACCGCGCCGGGGCCGACACAACCGTGGAGCTGGGCGGAGAATCTGCTGGAGTCCGCGGCCACTTACTGGCTGGTCACCACCAGCCCGGACGGGCACCCGCACAGCAGGCCCCTGTGGGGTATCTGGCAGCAGAACACCTTCTGGTTCTCGAGCCAGAACCGCTCCGGCGAATTCCTGAAGGCGAACCCGCGGGCCTCCGTGAACCTGCAGGTCGGCGAGGACGTCGTGATGATCGAGGGCAGTTGCTCCCGAGTGCTCGGGAACGACGACATCAACGTGCTCGCCGACGGCGTCGGGGTGAAATACGACTGGGAACTCACGGTGAGCGAGGATCGCGTCCACACGCGTTTCGGCCAGAGCGCTCCGGTGTTTCGGCTGAATCCCGAACGGGTCTACGGGTGGGCGGGAATTGCCGGATGGGAGTCCGCGACCAGGTGGGACTTTCCGCAGTCCTGACCGACTGAGATCGGCCGTGCGGTAATTCGGCCCAGGTCTCTTTCTCGTGCCGTTTCGTGGACCGGTGGTGGCGCGCCCCGTGTGCACCGCGCCGCTCCGGTTCTCTCAGACCGTGGCCCCGGCGGGCCCTCCTGCAACTCTCGTCGTCCTCCGACGAGTCACGGTGAATGACGCTCGCTGCAGTGGACGTGCAAGACGCGATTCGAACGTGGAAGGGGACGATCCGAGTGGATGTCCGGGCCCAAGACGGCAACATCGCGGTGGTTGGTGCGTCCTGCCGTTTCCCGGGCGCTGACGGGCCTCGGCAACTGTGGCGCCTCCTGGCCGCGGGACGCCACGCGATCACCGAGTGCCCGTCCGGACGACGTGGCCCGAACAGGACGGTAGCACCCCCCTGGGGCGGGTTCCTCGACGCCGTCGACGAGTTCGACGCCGAGTTCTTCGGTATCTCCGCCCGCGAGGCGGCGTCCGTCGACCCGCAACAGCGACTCGTGCTGGAGCTGGGGTGGGAGGCACTGGAGGACGCGGGGATCGTGCCGGACAGCGTGCGCGGCGGCCGGCTCGGTGTCTTCGTGGGCGCCTTCGCCGACGATTACGCCCACCTCGTGCACCGCAACGGTTCCAGCGCGGCGACCCAGCACACCTACCCCGGCACCGAACGTTCGCTGATCGCCAACCGGCTCTCCCACTTCCTGGATGTGCACGGGCCCAGTGTGGGCATCGACAGCGGTCAGTCGTCATCGCTGGTCGCCGTTCACCTGGCCTGCCAGAGTCTGCTCACCGGTGAGTCGGACCTCGTCGTCGCGGGCGGCGTGCAGCTCAACCTGCTGCCGGAGTCCGTGGACATCGCAGACCGTTGGGGCCCGCTGTCACCGGACGGCCGCTGCTACACCTTCGACGCTCGCGCGAACGGTTATGTGCCGGGCGAAGGCGGCGGTCTCGTCGTGCTCAAGAGGCTCGAGGACGCCCTGGCCGACGGTGATACTCCGCAATGCGTGATTCTCGGGAGCGCAGTGAATCACGGCGGCAACGGTCACGCCCTGACCCAGCCCGACGAGCTAGCACAACAAGACGTCCTGCGCCGCGCTCACGAGCGCGCTCGAATCAGTGCCACACAACTCCAGTACGTCGAGTTGCACGGAACGGGAACACCCGCCGGCGACCCCGTGGAGGCCTCCGCGCTCGGTGCCGTTGTCGGCTCCGCCCGGCCGCGAACGCAACCACTGCCCGTCGGATCGGTCAAGACGAACCTGGGGCATCTGGGGGCAGCCGCGGGGATCGCCGGCCTCATCAAAGTGGCGATGGCGATCCGCCACCGCGAACTCCCGGCCAGTCTCAACTTTGAGCTGGCCAACCCAAAGATCGCGCTGGAGGAGCTCAATCTCCGAGTGCAGCAGGACCTCGGTTCGTGGGAATCGGCCGACAGCCCTCTGATCGCCGGCGTCAGTTCCTTCGGCATGGGCGGCACGAACTGCCACCTGGTCATCAGCGATGCCCCGCCCGCCCCGACCGTCTCGCGCACGGAACCTGAGACCGGGAAGGCGGACTCCGGGCAGTCATCCACGGTGTTGCCGTTTGTGTTGTCGGGTCGTGGGTCGGGGGCGTTGTGTGGTCAGGCTGCTCGTTTGCGGTCGTTTGTGGCGGAGCGGCCGGATGTG
>NZ_JBEYJA010000076.1:0-22227 GCF_040703815.1 Streptomyces sp. NPDC006743
AGGCGCCGCCGTGCACGAAGACGACGACGGGTACGGGACCGGCGGCCGCTTCGGGCAGCCACAGGTCCGCCTCCAGCGGGCGGCTGCCGTCGGGCTCCCCGGCAGGGACTCGACCGCGTTCTCGGGGCGGGCATATCGTTGGACAAGGCCCCTCACGGGCGTTCGGACGACTGGTCGAGGAGTCGTCATCATGCTTCAGGACGTACTGACCGCCGTAATCACCGCGGGCTGCGCCGGTCTCGTGTACCTCGCGGCGGCGGCGCGGGTCGTCAAGCAGTACGAACGCGGGGTGGTGCTGCGGCTCGGGCGGTTCGCCGGAGGTCCGCGCCCGCCCGGCTTCACCATGATCGTTCCCTTCGTGGACCGGCTCTACAAGGTGAACATGCAGATCGTCACGCTGCCGATCCCGGCCCAGGAGGGCATCACCCGCGACAACGTGACCGTGCGCGTGGACGCCGTCGTCTACTTCAAGGTGGTCGACCCCGCCAACGCCGTCATCCAGGTCGAGGACTACCGGTTCGCGGTGTCGCAGATGGCGCAGACCTCTCTGCGCTCGATCATCGGCAAGAGCGATCTGGACGACCTGCTGTCCAACCGCGAGAAGCTCAACCAGGGCCTGGAGCTGATGATCGACAGCCCGGCCATCGGGTGGGGTGTGCAGATCGACCGGGTGGAGATCAAGGACGTCTCCCTGCCGGACACGATGAAGCGGTCCATGGCCCGGCAGGCGGAGGCCGACCGGGAGCGGCGGGCGAGGATCATCAACGCCGACGCGGAACTCCAGGCGTCGAAGAAGCTCGCCGAGGCCGCCCAGCAGATGGCCGACACGCCCGCGGCGCTGCAACTGCGGCTCCTGCAGACGGTGACGGCGGTGGCCACGGAGAAGAACTCGACCCTGGTCCTGCCCTTCCCCGTCGAACTGCTGCGCTTCCTGGAGAGGGCGGCCCAGCAGCAGACCCCCGGGCAGGCGCCCGCGCCCGCTCCGCCCCCGCCCTCCGGGCCGCCGAAGCCCCTCGGCAACGGCACGGCCCCGGACGTACCCGGCACCCCGCTCGGCACCGCTTCGGTGACGCCCGACGCCGCCCCTGTGACGTCCGACGCCGCCTCCGTGACACCGGTCCGGGCCGCCGCGGACGCCGTCTCCCCGTACGGGGCCGAACCCTGACCGGTCCGCCGGGGTCCCGCGCGCGCCGCCCTCATCCGAGATCAGGCCGGCCGCGACGGGGTACCCGGCGGCCATGAGCGAACATCAGCAGGGCCGGGAGCGGCAGGAGCGGCGGCACGGACGGCGCCGCGTCACCGGTTCGTACTGGATCGAGACGGCACCGGGGCCCGAGCGCCCCGCCCTGACCGAGGATCTCGACGTCGACGTCGTCGTGATCGGCGCGGGCATGGCCGGACTGAGCACGGCGTACGAGCTGACGCGTGCGGGGCTGGGCGTGGCGGTGCTGGAGGCGCGGCGGGTCGCGGCGGGCGTGACCGGTCACACCACCGCCAAGCTGACGGCGCTGCACACCCTCGTCTACGACAAGCTGCGCCGCACCCGCGACGCGCAGGCGGCCCGTCTGTACGCCCGTTCGCAGTCCGAGGCGCTGGAGCACGCCTGGGAACTGGTGGACGAACTGGGCATCGAGTGCGAGTGGGAGACCCGCAGCGCGTACACCTACGTACGCGATCCGAGCCGGGTGGACGAGGTGCGTGCCGAGGCGGAGGCGGCCCGGGACGCGGGGCTGCCGGCGTCGTTCGTGACCGAGACCGGGCTGCCGTTCCCGGTGGCGGGCGCGGTGCGGGTGGCCGGGCAGGCGCAGTTCCATCCGCGCAAGTATCTGCTGGCCCTGACGGCCGACCTGGTGGCGCGCGGTGGTCAGGTGTTCGAGAACACCGTCGTGCGGGGCCTGACCGAGGGCGAGCCGTGCCGGGTGACGACCGCGACGGGCGCCACCGTCCGGGCCCGGCACGTCGTGGTCGCCACGCACTACCCGATCTTCGACCGGGCGCTGCTGTTCGCCCGGCTCTCGCCGCGCCGGGAACTGGTCGTGGCCGGGCCCGTCGACACCGCGGAGGACCCGGACGGGATGTACATCACCCCGGAGGAGAACACGCGTTCGGTACGGACCGCGCCCTACCGCGAGGACGGGGCCGAGGGGAGCACCGCCGACGAGGACGGCAACGGGGAGAGCGGCCGGCGGCTGCTGGTGGTGACCGGGGAGCACTTCACGCCCGGCACCGGGGACACCCCGGCCCGCTTCGACCGGCTGGCCCGGTGGGCGGGCGAGCACTTCCCGGGAGCGGAGCTCCGGCACTCCTGGGCCACCCAGGACATCGACCCCACCGACACCGTGGCGATGGTCGGCCCGCTGCACCAGGCCGCCCGCAACACCTACGTGGCGACCGGCTTCGGCGGCTGGGGCCTGAGCGGCGGCATCATGGCGGGGCAGCTGCTCACCGCGCTGATCACCGGACGGGACTGCCCGTGGCAGGAGCTGTACGACCCGCGCCGGCTGCGGACGGCCGTACGAGAGGCTCCGACGTTCCTGAAGAACCAGGCCGAGGTCGCGCGGCACTTCGTGGGCGACCGGCTGCGCTCCACGCCGCCGGTGGAGGCCATCGCGCCGGGCGAGGGCGCGGTGGTCCGCAGCGGTCTCGACCACCTCGCCGTGTACCGGGACGACGGCGGCGAGCTGCACACGCTCTCCGCGCGGTGCACGCACCTCGGCTGCCTGGTCGCCTTCGACTCCGCCGAGCGTGCCTGGGAGTGCCCGTGCCACGGCTCGCGTTTCGACACCGAGGGCAACGTGCTCCAGGGCCCGGCGACCCAGCCGCTGGAGCGCCGCGAACGGTGAGCAGGGGGCCGCGTCCCGCGGGTGACGTCCGGCCGGGTGACCGCACGGCCCCGCCGCCGTTCATATGATCACAGGCCGCCCTACGTTCGTCGGGTGATCCCACTTGTACGACGTATTACCGGTCTCGCCGCGACCTGTGCCCTGAGCGTCGCCCTGGCCTCGCTCGCCGCGTGCGGCACCACGCGGGCCACCCACGCCGCTCACCCCGTCTCCCCCACCTCGCCCTCCGCCCCCGCCGAGCCGTCCGCGACCGCGCCCTCCAAGCCGCCCAAACTCACTCCCGGACCCGGCGGGCTGACCCCCGTGTTCACCAACGGCCCGCGCGACCGCGGCAAGACGGTCGCGTTCACCTTCGACGCCGACATGACCGCCGACGAGGGCCGGCGCGCGGCGTCGGGCGAGCACTTCGACAACCCGCAGCTCATCGCCACGCTCCGGGCCCTGAAGGTGCCCGCCACGGTGTTCATGACGGGCAAGTGGGCGGAGACGTACCCGGACGAGGCCCGCTCCATCGGCACGGACCCCGGGTTCGAACTCGCCAACCACTCCTACAGCCACTACGCGTTCACCGCTGACTGCTACGGCCTGCCGACCGTCTCCCCGGACCAGGTCCGCTCGGACGTGGAACGCGCGTACACGGCCTTCGCCAAGGCCGGCGTGCCGCATCCGATGCCGTACCTGCGGTTCCCCGGCGGCTGCTACGACACCCAGGTGCTGCGCACCCTCGCGCCCCTCGGCGTCACCGCGGTCCAGTGGGACGTGGTGAGCGGGGACGCGTTCGCCACGGACGCGGACGCCGTGGCCCGCCAGGTCCTGGCCGGTGTGAAGCCGGGCTCGGTCGTGGTCATGCACTGCACCCGCAGCGCCGCCCCCACGACCGAGCGCGTGGTGCGCGCCGTCGTGCCGGAGCTGCGCGAGCAGGGGTACCGCTTCGTGAAGGTGTCCGAGATGATCGGCGCCTCGACGGGCCGCTCCTGACCCGCGCTCCCGGCGCCCGGGCAGCCGCCCCTGCGCGCCGCCCCGCATTCGGCCGCGCCCGCCCCTCCGGCCGGCCTGCTGCCCGGCTGCCCGGCCGGCCCGGACCCGGCAAGGGCGCCCTACGCTGGACACATGAGCGAGGACGCCAGGAACGACGACGACAAGGACGGCGGCGGCCAGGACGGCGGTTACTGCCTGATCGACGCGGCCCGGCCGCCCCGGGCCGACGGGCCGCCGTACGCCGAGTGCGTGCTGTGCCGCGAGCCGACCGAGTACCCGCAGTCGTACAAGGGGATCACCCTCTGCCCCGTCTGCGAGTGGCAGGAGGCGCAGCGCACGGCCTGCTCGGGATGACCTCCGCACGGTGAGTGCGGCTCAGGACGGCGGCCGGGCCCGTCCGGCCGCGGCCCCGCGCGCGGGGGCCGTCCGCCCGTGCGCGCCGTGGTTGGCACACTGGGGGGCGTGACGTACGAGACCTCCGCCGCCGAGAGCCCCTTCCGCACCGAGCCCACCGCGCGGGACCTGGCCCCGCAGTTCGTGCTGCCGCTGGTCGTCCGCATCGAGCGGGCCGCCCCGCCCGCCCGTACCGACGCGCTGGAGACGGCCGCCCGCGCGGTGCTGGTGCTGCTGGACGACGAGCGTTCCGCCGGCGACGGCGTGTGGGCGGGGCCGGTGCGCGACTGGCAGGACGCCCGGATCCGCAAGGTGGTGCGGCGGGCGCGCGGCGCGGAGTGGCGGCGGGCCGAGGCGCTGGAGGGCATCACGGTCACCGGAGCGACCGCTGAGGTACGGGTCTTCCCGCCGGTCCCGCTGGACGGCTGGCCCAAGGACCTGGCGAAGCTCCAGGTCTCCGGCACCGACCTGGACGACCCGGAACCGCCCGCCCCGCCCGCGCCGGACGTCCCGGTGCTCTGGTTCAACCCCGGTCTGGAGATGTCCGCGGGCAAGGCGATGGCCCAGGCCGGTCACGGTGCGCAACTCGCCTGGTGGGACCTCACCGACGAGCAGCGCGCCGCCTGGCGCGACGCCGGTTTCCCGCTCCGCGTGCGCACCGCGGCCCCCGCCCAGTGGCAGCGCCTGACGCACAGCGGACTGCCGGTGGTGCGCGACGCGGGATTCACCGAGATCGCTCCCGGTTCGTGCACGGTGGTCGCGGACCACCCGGCGCTGCGGCAGGGCTCCTAGGGGGTGTCGCGGGACGCCGGACGGCGGGCGTGGGACTACAGCTGCCGTGTCACACGTCGATCCGCTCGAAGATGTGCGGGTAGGACACGATGTCGTCGGGGAACTCGGCCGCCATGCGCTGGAACTCCGGACTGCCGAACGCCCTGGCCAGCGCCTCGGTCGACTCCCACACCGCCACGTTCATCATGAGCCGGCTCCCGCCCGTTCCCCGGTGCATCTGCAGCGAGACGAATCCCGGCTGGGCCTTCATGAACTCCGCCTGCCTGCGGAAGAGAGACAGGAACTCCTCCGCCCTCTCCTCGGGCACGAAGAAGGTGTTGGCCAGGACGATGGGCCCCGTCCTCTCCTTGAACTGCGCGAACATCGGCGTCATCGGGTCCAGCGTCTCCAGCTCGGCCATCTTCGGTCCTCCCTCTCGCTTCTTTCCGGGACTTCTCCATCGTCCCGGCGCGAGCGGACCGTGAAGTCAGCCGCAGCTCCTGTTCCCACGGGCGACTCCGGTCGCAGTGCGTGACGCCGCGTCAGACCTGGGGATGACACCGGCCCGCCCGGGAGGCCGCGTTGCGGGCGAACCCTCAATTCTTGCTCTGAAGTCGCGCGCTGTGCGCTTCCCCGCCGCCCGGCGGGGCCATACCCTCTTCACCCGCGCCGCGCGCGGGCGTTCGGTGACAGGGGGCGAAAGGACCAGGGGGCGCAGGACTCATGGAGCGACTGGGGACGGGGATCGGCTGGCGGCCGGAGATCGCGGACGCCGTGGAGGGCATGCCGGGGATCGACTGGGTGGAGGTGGTCGCCGAGAACGTGTGCCCCGGCCATCCGCCCGCCTCGCTGCGGCGGCTGCGCGAGCGCGGGGTGACCGTCGTGCCGCACGGGGTGTCCCTCGGTCTCGGCGGTGCCGAACGGCCCGACGAGGGACGTCTGCGGGCCCTGGCCGAGCGGGCGGAGGCGCTCGGCTCGCCGCTGGTGACCGAGCACATCGCCTTCGTGCGTGCGGGCGGGCCGCCGACCGCGTCGGAGCGCATCGAGGCGGGCCACCTGCTGCCGGTGCCCCGGACGCGCGAGGCCCTGGACGTGCTGTGCGAGAACGTCCGCATCGCCCAGCGGGCCCTGCCCGTGCCGCTCGCCGTGGAGAACATCGCCGCGCTGCTGGCGTGGCCCGGTGAGGAACTGACCGAGGGGCAGTTCCTGTACGAACTGGCCGACCGCACGGGCGTACGCCTGCTGATCGACGTGGCCAACCTGTACACCAACCACGTCAACCAGGGCGAGGATCCGGCGCGGGCGCTGGCCGAACTGCCGCTGGAGGCCCTGGCGTACGTCCATGTCGCGGGCGGGTTCGAGCGGGACGGCGTCTGGCACGACAGCCACGCGCACCCGGTCCCCGGACCGGTGCTCGACATCCTGACCGACCTCGCCTCCCGGGTGTCCCCGCCGGGCGTGCTGCTGGAGCGCGACGAGAACTTTCCCGAGGCGGACACCCTGGGCGGCGAACTGGAGGCCATCCGGAAGGCGGTGGCGCGGGGACGCGCGGGCGCCGCGGAGCGCGCCATCGTCGCCGCGTCGGGGGGCGCGAGCACCACGCCGCGCCGGCCTGCCGTCGTCGGAGGAACGGGGCTCGCCGGAAGCCGGGGCCACTTGAGCGGAGGCCCGGACGGGAGCCAGGAGCACGCGGAGGGGAGCCAAGAGCACGCGCGCGGGAGCGCGGAGGGGAGTCAGGAGTACGCGCGCGAGAGCGCGGACAGGAGCCAAGAGCACGCGCGCGGGAGTGCGGACGGGTGGGGCGGCGAGCCGGCGGCGGCCGTCGCGGAGCCGGTCCGCCAGCGGCTCGCGCTCGCGCAGACCGCGCTCCTGTCGGCGCTCGTCGCCGGGACGCCCGCCCCGGAGGGCTTCGACCGCAAGCGGCTCGCGGTGCAGGCCCGGGCGCTCGCGTCGAAGCGGGCCGGTGTGGTGGCCAAGGTGGCGCCCGAGCTGCCGGTCATCCTCGGATCCGGGTACCGTGCCGCCTTCCTCGCGTACGCGCAGGAGCATCCGATGCGCGGCGGCTACCGTCTGGACGCGCTGACGTTCGCGGAGTCCCTGCTGCTCGCCGGGCAGCCGCAGGAGGCGGGTGCCCGCCGGGACCTGCGGGAGTGGTGGCTGGAACGGTCGGGGCCCGCGCCGCGCTCCCGCCGGCCGGTGGTCCGCGCGGCCCGGGCGGCGCGCCGCATGCTGCTGCGGCGCTGAGACGGGCAGACCCGCGCCCCCGCACGCGGCCGGTGCGCACCGTCCGGCACCTCGTCCTGCCGGCAACGCCCCGGGCGGCCGTGCCCGGCTGACGGACCGTCGGAGCCGCACCGGGCGCACCGGCCCGCGCGCTGCCCTCCCCCGTCGAGTCCGGCCCCCGGACGCGGCGAGGCGACGCGCTGACCTCGGAAAACAAACGGAACGTCACATACAGGCCACACCTGGTCCGGGATGTGAAAAGGGCATGGAGTTTCCCGGATCCCTGACATAGAAATTTGTCATGCTCTGGGTTCTTCTCCTCCTGCCGGCCTGGGCGGCCGCCGGGACGGCGTGCACACGGCTGTGCCTGGTCGCCGTACGGGCGGCGGCCGCCGACACCCCCGACGCCGCCGTGGGCCTGGACCGGGAACTGACCCTGTACGAGGCTGCGTTCCTGTCCGGCGGTCCCGCCCGGGTCGCCGACGTCACCCTGGTCTCCATGGCCCGCCAGCGCCGGCTGCTGCTCGCGCACACCGGCTGGGCCACCGTCGTCGATCCGCGCGGGCGCGACGAGATGGAACGATCCGTCATAGGAGCCATCGGCCCCGAAGGGCAGTCCCGCATCGCTCCCGTGCGGTCCGCCGCGGCCTGCGCGGACCCGGTGCGCAGCCTGGCCGACCGCCTGGTGGACGCCGGCCTGGCGGTTCCGGAGAGTACGGGTTCGGCGGTCGCGGCCGGGATGCGCCAGGTGCGGGCCGCCGCGCTGGCCGTGACCGCGCTGGCGGTGGCGGCGCTGCTGCTGCCCGGCCCGACCGGGATGCCGCGCGGTCTGGTCGCCCTCTGGTTCGCGCTGCCGCTGGCCCTCACCCTGGGCTGTCTGGCGATAGCCCGCGTCGAGATCCACCCGTACTCGCGCTGGGCGTCCCCGGCCGGGCAGCGGCTGCTCGGCACGCTGGCCCGGCGCGTGCGCGGCGGGGACGACGAACGCACCTGCCTCGCCTCCGTCGCCGTGCGCGGCGTCCGCGCGATCGGCGAACCGGACCTGCGCGCCGCATTCGCCCACCGCGACCAGCCCGGGCGGGAGTAGCCCCGCCGGGCAGGAGCGCGCCCAAGGCCGGCCCGGCCGGAGCGCGCGCCCGCGGCCGTCCCGGCCCGGCAAGAGCCCGCCCGGAGCCCGCCCGCGCGCCGTCCCGGCCCGGCAGAGGCCCGCCCGCGCGCCGTCCCGGCCGGCAGGGCGCGCGGGCGGGCCGGAGGGGGCGCATCGGGGGCATCCGTGCCGACATCCGCCACCCGGTGCTTGCCTTCGTCCCCGGGCGCACGAAACATCCCTGGTGCCGCCGCCGGGCGCGCCCTGGTCACCGGCGCGCGGCAATGGCGAGACCGCCGTGCGCCGAAGGGACGACACCGATGAGAGCAGCCGCCGTGTGGACGGTCGCCGGGTCCTTGGTCCTGACCGCCCTCGCCGCCGCGCCCTCCGGCGGCGTGCCGCAGACCGGCCGCACCCCGCGGGGCGGGCCGTGGCCGGCCGGCGGGGCGGACGGGCTGCGCGGGACCGTCGTGGCCGCCGCGCGCGCCCGGCTGACCGGCATCGACTTCGGCCCGTGCCCGGACGCACGGGAGACGCCGGGGTCCATGGAGTGCGGCACCGTGTCCGTGCCGCTCGACTACGCCCGGCCCGACGGCACGCAGATCGAGCTCACCGTCAGCCGGGTGCGGGCCGGCGGCGGGGGTCCGCACTCCGCATCCGGTGCGCCCGCGGTGCCGCGGCAGGGCGCCCTCGTGTTCAACCCGGGCGGACCGGGCGGCGACGGCACGTCCTTCCCGCTGGTCGCCCTGCTGCCGGAGTGGAAGCGGGTCGCCGCCGCCTACGACCTCGTCGGCTACGCCCCGCGCGGGGTGGGCCGTTCGGCGCCGCTGTCCTGCGTGGACCCCGGGGACTTCTTCAAGGCGCCGAGCGCGGCCCCGGAGCATCCCTCGGCGGCGTACAAGAGGAAACGCGTCGCCGAGGCGCGGGCCTACGCCCGCGGCTGCGCCCGGCGTTCCGGGCCCGGTCTGCGCTTCTACACCTCGCTCGACAACGCCCGGGACCTGGAGGTGCTGCGCGCGGCGCTCGGCGAGGACCGGCTGACGTTCATGGGCGCCTCCTACGGCACCTACTTCGGCGCGCTGTACGCGACGCTGTTCCCCGCGCATGTGCGCCGGATGGTCTTCGACTCGGCCGTGAACCCCGACCCGTCGCTAATCTGGTACGGCGACAACCTCGGCCAGTCGGCCGCGTTCGAGGTCCGCTGGGCGGACTTCAGGGCGTGGGTGGCCCGGCACGACGACGTGTACGGGCTGGGGCGCACGGCGCGGGCGGTGGGGGCCGCCTACGAGAAGGCGCGCGCACGCCTGGCCGCCCGGCCGGCCGGCGGCCAGGTGGGCCCCGGGCAGTTGCAGGGCGCGTTCCTGAACGCCGGGTACGACGACGACTTCTGGCCCATGGCCGCCGACGCCCTGGCCGCCTATCTGAGAGGCGACGAGAAGCCGCTGGTCGCGCTGGCCGCGCCGTACCGGGCGGGGGCGGCCGAGGCGGAGAACAGTGCCGCGGTGTACACGGCCGTGGAGTGCAACGACGCGCCCTGGCCGACCGACTTCCGGGTCTGGGACCGGGACAACACGCGGCTGGCCCGCACCGCGCCGTTCGAGACGTGGGGCAATGTGTGGGCGAACCTGCCGTGCGCCTACTGGCCGGTGCCCCGGCAGCGGCCCCTGGACGTGCGGACCACGCCGGGCGTGCTGCCGCCCACGCTGGTCCTGGCCGCCGAGCGGGACGCGGCCACGCCCTACGGCGGCGCGCTGGAACTGCACCGGCGGCTGGCCGGTTCCACGCTGGTGACCGAGCGGGGCGCGGGCACGCACGGTCTCGCCTACGGACCGAACCGGTGCGTCAACGCGTACCTGGACGCCTATCTGCTCCAGGGGCGGCTGCCGGGCCGGACCGCGGACTGCGCCGCACGCCCCGAGCCGCGGCCGGACCGGCCGACCTTCCAGGAGACCCGCGGCCGGGAACTGCGGAACGCCCTGAAGGGCGAGGGCGACCGGCCCTGAACGGCGAGGACGACCGCGACCGGTGGTGAAGGGCGAGAGGACCGGCCCGCCCGGGCGACGGCGGCCGGCCGCGGACCTCCAGGGCGGCCGGCCGTCGGCCGGGGCGTGAGCGGAACCGTCAGGCGAGCCCGGCGACCAGGTCCGCCACGTCCTTGCGGCGGCCGGTGAAGAACGGCACCTCCTCGCGGACGTGCCTGCGGGCCTCCGAGCCGCGCAGGTGACGCATCAGGTCGACGATGCGGTACAGCTCGTCGGCCTCGAACGCGAGGACCCACTCGTAGTCGCCGAGCGAGAAGGAGGCGACGGTGTTCGCCCGCACGTCCGGGTAGCCGCGGGCCATCTTGCCGTGGTCGGCGAGCATCCGCCGGCGGTCCTCGTCGGGCAGCAGGTACCAGTCGTAGGAGCGGACGAACGGGTAGACGCTGATGTAGTTGCGCGGCGTCTCGTCGGCGAGGAACGCCGGGATGTGCGAGCGGTTGAACTCGGCGGGACGGTGCAGCGCCATGTTCGACCACACCGGCTCCAGCGCGCGGCCCAGCCTGGTGCGGCGGAAGAGGTTGTACGCCTCCTGGAGCTGGTCGCTGGTCTCGGCGTGCCACCAGATCATGATGTCGGCGTCCGCGCGCAGGCCCGAGACGTCGTACGTGCCGCGGACGGTCACGTCCTTCGCGGCGAGCTGGTCGAACAGCTCCTGGACCTCGTCGGCGTAGCCCGCGCGGTCCTCGGGGAGCACGTCCTTCAGCTTGAAGACGGACCACAGCGTGTAACGGATGACCTCGTTGAGGTCCTTGGCCAGCTTGCCCTTGTTCGGGATCCTGCCGGAGTCGGTGGTGGAGGCGTCGTCACTCATGGGGCTATTCTCCCGCTCCGCCGTGCAGACTCTGCACCGGGTGGGCGGTGAGTTCCTGCACAGCGCGCAGGTCGCCCGCCAGCTGGTCCACCGCGGCGTACGCGCTCGCCACGCACGCGGGGATGCCCACGCCGTCGTACACCGCGCCGCACACCGCGAGGCCCGGCAGCGCGGCGACGTGGGCGCGGACGCGGGCCACGCGCGCGTGGTGGCCGACGGGGTACTGGGGCAGACCGTCGGTCCAGCGGGTGACGCGGGTCCGCAGCGGCACGGCCTCCAGGCCGGTGGCCTCGCGCAGGTCGTGCCGGGAGAGAGCGACCAGCTCGGCGTCCTCGCGCTGGAGGATCTCCGTCTCGCCGTACCGCCCGACGGAGGTGCGCAGCACCAGCACGTCCGGGTCCTCGTCGGCGATCCAGCCCCACTTGGCGGAGGCGAAGGTCGACGCCTTGATGGTGCGCCCGTCGACCGGCGGCACGAGGAAGCCGCTGCCCTCGGGCAGGGCGGCGTCGGCGCGGCGGTAGGCGAGGGTGATCAGGGCCATGGAGGCGTACTCGACGGCCCGCAGCTCCGCGGCCGCGCCGGGGGACTCGGCGTCCAGCAGCCCGGCGGCGGCGGGCGCGGGCGCGGCGAGGACCACCGCGTCCGCGTGCAGGACGCGGCCCGCCGCGACCACGCGCCAGCCGCCCTGCGGCCGCCTGCGCAGCTCCGTCACGGGGCAGCCGGTGCGGATCTCGCCGCCGCGCGCCCGTACCGACTCGGCGACCGCGAGGGGCAGGCTGCCGACGCCGCCCCGAATGCCCGTGAAGACGGGTCCCGTCCGGCCGGCGCGCTGGGCGTCGGCCGCGGCGGCCTGGATCCCGCGGACCGCCTCGGTCAGCGAGGTGTGCCGGCGCGCGGCCTCGAAGAGCTGCGGGACCGCCGAGCGCATCGAGATGCGGTACGCGTCGCCCGCGTAGACACCACCGAGCAGCGGTTCGACCAGGCGGTCGACGACCTCGCGGCCCAGGCGGGCCGCCACGTACTCCCCCACCGCCACGTCGTCGCCGACCTCGGTGCGGGGCAGGCCGGCGTCGCGCTCGACGCGGGCCAGGCCCTCGGCGGAGAGCACTCCGGTGAGCGCGGCGGCGGTGCCGGGGACGCCCATCACATGGCCCTTGGGCATCGGGCGCAGGGTCCCGCGGGTCCACAGGGAGGCGCCGGCGGTCGCGGGCGGCTCCAGCCGGTCCGCCAGGCCGACCTCGCGCGCCAGGTCCACGGCCTCGGGCCGGCGGGCCAGCATCGACTCGGCGCCCAGGTCGACCCGGACGCCCGCGACCTCGCCGGGCAGCAGCTTGCCGCCGACCCGGTCCGCCGCCTCCAGCACGGTCACCCGCGCGCCGCGCTCCAGCAGCCGGTGCGCGGCGGCCAGCCCCGCGATCCCGCCGCCGATGACGACGACCTGCCCCGTGCCCGTACCCGTTGCGCTCATGTCCCCCACTCTCTCAGACCCCGCTGACACTCCCCGCGGGCACTCCCGCCGGGTCCGGGTGTCCCGGGCGAGTCCTGACCGTGACCGCATCGGAACCCGATTCCGGCAACGGCCCGCGCCCTGCGCGAGTCGAAGAGGCGTCAGAGGTCAACACGGCCCAGGGGGTACGCGTCATGCGCGCACGGTGTTCTGTTCGACGTCCGGTCCCATCCGCGCCGGCCCTCGCCGGGCTGCTGCTCGCGGCGGCGCTCGCGCTCGCCGGATGCGGCGGCGCCGGCGACTCCGGCGCCGGCGCGTCCGACAAGGCCGCGGGCAGCGGGGCGCAGCGGGGTGCCCCCGCCACGGGGAACGGCGGCAGCGGGTACGGCGACAGCGGCACCGCGTCCGGCGCGAGGGCCACGGCGCCGCCGAAGGCCGTGGCGAGTCACATCGTGCGCACCGCCTCGGTGACCGTGGAGGTCGAGGACGTGGGGAAGGCTCTCGCCGCCGCCCGCGCGACCGCCGTGGAGGCGGGCGGTTACGTCGGCGACGAGAACACCAGCCGCGACGCGGAGGGCCACGAGCGGACCCGGGTCGTGCTGCGCGTGCCCTCCGGGAAGTACGACGAGGTTCTCGCCGGCCTGGAGGGCACCGGCCGGCTCGTGGAGCGTTCCGCCAAGGCCGAGGACGTCAGCGGCCAGGTCGTGGACGTGGACAGCCGCATCAGGTCGCAGCGGGCCAGCGTCGCCCGGGTCCGCGGCCTGATGGACAAGGCCGGCAGCCTCGCTGACGTGGTCGCCCTGGAGAGCGAGCTGAGCCGCCGCGAGGCCGACCTGGAGGCGCTGCTCGCCCAGCAGGCGTCGCTGAAGGACCGTACGAGCCTGGCCACCATCACGCTGTCGCTGTCCGTGACGCCCGCCCCGGAGACGAAGGCCGCCGACGACGGCGGTCCGGGATTCCTCGACGCCCTGGCGGGCGGCTGGCACGTGTTCGTGACCGTGGTCCGCTGGATCGCCCTGGCGCTGGGCGCGGTCCTGCCCTTCGCCGCCGCGGCCGCGCTCCTGACCGTGGCGTGGCTGCGCCTCGTACGTCCCCGGCTCCCGCGCCGCGCCGCCCCCGCCGCGGCGACGATGACGGCACTGGGGCCGCTCGGACCGGGCGGGCCCGCGACCGGAACCGGCACCGGAGCAGGCACCACAACAGCCATCGCGACAGGAACAGGAACCGACAGCTCCGGTGAGGCGCCCGGCGACGGCCCCCGGTGAGGCGGGCCGCCCCGGGGACCCGGCCGCGGGACCGGGCGGTCCCGGCCGGCCGTAGCGTGTCCGCATGACCATGAGCAACAGCACCAGCGGCGGCACCGGCACGGACACGGGCGGGACCCGCCGGGCGCGGGGCGGGCGGGAACGACTGGTCGTGATCGGCGGGGACGCCGCGGGGATGTCCGCGGCGTCCCAGGCGCGCCGGCTGCGCGGGCCCGGCGAGCTGGAGATCGTGGCGTTCGAACGCGGCCACTTCAGCTCGTACTCGGCCTGCGGGATCCCCTACTGGGTGGGCGGCGACGTCAGCGACCGGGACCGGCTGATCGCCCGCAGCCCCGAGGAGCACCGCGCCCGGGACATCGACCTGCGGATGCGGACCGAGGTCACCGAGATCGACGTGGCCGCGGGCCGCGTCCGCGCGCGGGACGTCGATTCCGGGGCGGAGTCCTGGACGTCGTACGACAAGCTCGTGATCGCCACCGGAGCCCGCCCGGTGCGCCCGGAGATGCCCGGCGCCGACGCGCCCGGCGTGTACGGCGTGCAGACGCTGGACGACGGCGAGGAGCTGCTCGCCGGCATGGCACGCGCGCGTGGCCGCCGGGCCGTGGTGGTCGGCGCCGGCTACATCGGCGTGGAGATGGCCGAGGCCCTGATCAAGCGCGGGTACGAGGTGACGGTCGTCAACCGCGGCCGGGAGCCGATGTCCACCCTGGACCCCGACATGGGCCGGCTGGTGCACGAGGCCATGACGGGCCTCGGGATCACCATGGCCGGCGGCACCGAGGTGACCCAGGTGCTGACCGGGCCGGGGAACCGGGTGCGGGCCGTGGCCACCGGCGACGCGGAGTACCCGGCGGACGTGGTCGTGCTGGGCATCGGGGTGCGCCCCGAGACGTCCCTCGCGCGCGCGGCCGGGCTCCCGCTCGGGGCGCACGGCGGCCTGCTCACGGACCGCGCGATGCGGGTGCGCGGTCACGAGAACATCTGGGCGGGCGGCGACTGCGTCGAGGTCCTCGACCTGGTGTCCGGGCAGCAGCGCCACGTCCCGCTGGGCACCCACGCCAACAAGCAGGGCCAGGTCATCGGCACCAACGCCGGCGGCGGTTACGCGACCTTCCCCGGCGTGGTCGGCACGGCGGTGAGCAAGGTGTGCGACCTGGAGATCGCGCGGACCGGGCTGCGGGAGCGGGACGCCCGGCGGGCCGGGCTCCGCTTCGAGACGGTCACCGTCGAGTCGACGAGCCGGGCGGGCTACTACCCGGGCGCCTCGCCCATGACGGTGAAGATGCTCGCCGAGCACCGCACCGGCCGGCTCCTGGGCGTCCAGATCGTCGGCCGGGAGGGCGCGGCCAAACGCGTGGACATCGCGGCGGTCGCGCTCACGGCCGGCCTGACGGTGGAGCAGATGACCGCCCTCGACCTGGGGTACGCGCCGCCGTTCTCACCGGTGTGGGACCCGGTCCTGGTGGCGGCCCGCAAGGCGGCGGCCAAGGTCGACGCGACGCGGGGGTAGCGCCTGCGGCGGGGCCGGACGGGGGACGCGGGGGCGCGTCCCCCGCGCGGGGGGACACCGGTTCGCCCGGCGCATCCCGGGCACTACTCCTGTGTGGTGATCCCCGTCCATGACGTGAACCCGGTGCGGCGCACCCCCTGGGTGACGTACGCCCTGATCGTCGCGAACGTCGTCGTGTTCCTGGCCACGCCCGGCATCTCCGGCTCCCTGACCGGGAGCAGCACCCTGGCCCAGCTGTGCCACGGGCAGGCCTTCACGGAGCACTGGGCGCTCGTGCCGCGCGAGCTGATCCACCACCGCATGCCGTCGCTGGTGCCGACGGGCGCGGTGGGCGTGGGGGTGCACGGACCGGGCTGCGTACTGGGACCTCCGGCGTACGCCAAGTCCCCCGTGCTGTCGGTGCTCACCGCGATGTTCCTGCACGGCAGCTGGCTGCACCTGCTGGGGAACATGCTGTTCCTGTTCATCTTCGGCAACAACGTCGAGGACCGGATGGGGCACCTGCGCTTCACCCTGTTCTACATCGTCTGCGGCTACGCGGCCGGATACGGGTTCTCGTTGCTGGACGCGGACTCGGGCCAGCCGCTGATCGGCGCGTCGGGGGCGATCGCCGGGGTCCTCGGCGCCTATCTGGTGCTGTATCCGAGGGCCCGGGTCTGGGTCCTCGTACCGTTCCTGATCTTCCTGCCGCTGCGCCTGCCGGCCTGGATCGTGCTCGGGTTCTGGTTCGTGCTCCAGGCGTTCTACTCCGCCGGGGAGGGCGTCTCGGGCGCGGGCACGGTGGCCTACACGGCCCATGTGGTCGGCTTCGTCGTGGGCCTGCTGATCGCGCTGCCGCTGCGCCCGGGCACCCCGCCCCCGCCCGAACCGCGGGGTCTGCTGTTCGGCCGGCGGGCCCGCACGGGCTGGTGAGGCCCGCCCGGGCGCCCGCGGGCCCCGGGACGCCCGACCGGACCTGTTGACTCATTGGTCCAGACCTTCTACGTTGTGGGCGCCTGCCCGAAGCGGCACGGCCGTGCCCCGGCCCGCCCCGCGCACCGGCCTGCCTTCGTCCGGGCACACGCATGCGCACGCGCACGGTTCACCTCACCCCTGTACCACCCCACCATCACAGGGAGAGCCATGTTCCACAGGCGCAGACCACTTCGCGGAACAGGACCACGGCCCGGCGGACGGGCACTGCCCGGCGCGGCGGCACCGCACGCACCCGGCGACCGCGGCACCGCCCGGCTCCGGCGGCGGATCGCCGCCCTGGGGACCGCGCTGCTGCTGCCCGTCGCGGCGCTCACCGTCCTCGCCGCGCCCGCCCACGCGGCCGGCACCCTGACGGCGGTCTTCAGCACCCAGGACAACGGCTCCTGGTGGAAGGGGACGTACGTCGTCCGCAACAGCGGTGCGGCGGCCGTCAGTGGCTGGACACTGGAGTTCGACCTCCCGGCCGGGGTGTCCCTGACCGGGAACTACAACGGTGACGCGACCGTCTCCGGGCGCCATGTGACCGTGAAGAACGCCTTCTACAACGCGAACGTCCCGGCCGGCGGCAGCACCGAGCCGTACAGCTACTGGTTCACGGCGACCGGCACGGCCGCGGCGCCCACCGGCTGCACGGTCAACGGCGACAAGTGCGACGGCACCCCCGACGTCCCCCCGACCGCCCCCGGAACGCCGAAGGCGACCGCCGTCACCGCGCACTCGGTGGCCCTGAGCTGGTCCGCCGCCCAGCCCGGCGACCACACCGTGGCCTCCTACGAGGTGCTGAGCGGCACGGACACCGTCGCGACCGCGACCGGCACCTCGGCGACGGTCACCGGCCTGACGCCCGCGACGGGCTACACCTTCACCGTGCGGGCCAAGGACACCCGGGGCAACCCCGGGCCCGGCAGCGCGCCGCTGACCGTCAGGACGGTCGATCCGTCGACCGACCCGACGCCGCCGACCGCGCCGGGCGGCCTGCGCTCCACCGGCAAGACCTCCTCCAGCGTCAGCCTGGCCTGGGACAGGTCCACCGACAACGTGGGCGTGGCCGCCTACGACGTCTACCGCGGCTCCACGCCGGTCAAGACGGTCGGCGCGGACACCATCTCGGCCACGGTCGACGGGCTCTCCCCGGCCACCGCCTACACCTTCACCGTCAGGGCCCGCGACACCGCCGACAACCCGTCGTCCGCCTCGAACGCGGTGACCGTCACCACCGACGACGTGGCCGGGCAGGGCAAGCAGCTCAAGGTGGGCTACTTCGTGCAGTGGGGCATCTACGGACGCCAGTACTTCGTGAAGAACCTGGACACCTCCGGCGCCGCCGCCAAACTGGACGTCGTCAACTACGCCTTCGAGAACCTGGACTCGAAGGACCTCACCTGCAAGGCGGGCGTGACCAGGGGCACCACCACCGACCCCGAGGACCCCGACCAGGGCACCGACGCCGGCGACGCGGACGCCGACTACGCGCGGCCCATGTCCGCCGGCCAGTCGGTCGACGGGGTCGCCGACGACGGCTGGGGCAAACTGCGCGGCAACCTCAACCAGTTGAAGAAGCTCAAGGCCAAGTACCCGAAGCTGAAGGTCGTCGCCTCGATCGGCGGCTGGACGTACTCGAAGTTCTTCTCGGACGCCGCCGCCACGCAGGCCTCCCGGGAGAAGTTCGTCAAGTCCTGCATCGACGTGTGGATCAAGGGCAACCTGCCCGTCTACAACGGCGCGGGCGGCCCGGGCACCGCGGCCGGCATCTTCGACGGCTTCGACATCGACTGGGAGTGGCCGGGCTCGGAAGGCCACCCGGGCAACCACTACGGCGCCCAGGACAAGGACAACCTGACCGCGCTGCTCGCCGAGTTCCGCAAGCAGCTCGACGCGCTCGGCGGCGAGCACCGGCTGCTGACCGCGTTCACCCCGGCCGACCCGGCGAAGATCTCCGCCGGCTGGGACCTGAAGCGGATCTTCGGCTCCCTCGACTACGCCGACGTGCAGGGCTACGACTTCCACGGTTCGGGCAGCGACAACTCCTGGGAGCCGAAGCGCACCGGTGACGCCTCCAACCTGTACACCGACGCCCAGGACCCCTACCCGTTCCACTTCAGCATCGAGAACGCGATCCAGGCGTACCTCGACGCGGGCGTCGATCCGCGCAAGCTGGTGGTGGGCTTCCCGTTCTACGGGCGCGGCTGGCAGGGCGTGGCCGACGGCGGCGCCGCCGGTGAGTGGCAGGACGCGAACGGCGCCGCCCCCGGCCAGTTCGACACCGAGGCCGGGGTCCGCGGCTACAACAACCTGATCACCAGCTTCCCGTCGATGACGGTCCACCACGACGAGCAGTCGGTGTCGACGTTCGGCTACACCGGCGCGAACGGCCAGTGGTGGTCCTTCGACGACGCCTGGTCGATCGGGAGGAAGACCGCCTGGATCAAGTCCAAGGGGCTGCTGGGCGGGTTCGTCTGGGAGATGTCCGGCGACACACCGAGCGGTCAGCTGATGACCGCGCTGGACGGCGGTCTGAAGTAGCGCGGCGCGGCCCGGGCCCTGCCGGGCCGCGCACGGCTCCCGGGCGGGCGGCCGGCGGACCGCCCGCCCGGGTCACCTCCTGGCCGGACGCCTCAGCGGGCGGTCTGGGTGTGGACGTGGTCCACGAGCCGGGTCAGCGCGTCCGGGTCGGTGGACGGCATGACACCGTGTCCGAGGTTGAAGACGTGCCCCTCCAGCCCGGCGGCGGACTTCAGCACCTCGCGGGTCTTGGCCTCCACGGCCTCGCGGGGGGCGAACAGGACGGTCGGGTCCAGGTTGCCCTGGAGCGCCTTGCCCGGGCCGACCCGGCGGGCGGCCTCGTCCAGCGGGACGCGCCAGTCGACGCCGACGACGTCCGCGCCCGCCTCGCCCATCAGGCCCAGCAGCTCGCCGGTGCCGACGCCGAAGTGGAGGCGCGGGACACCGTACCCGGCGACGGCCTCGAAGACCTTCGCGGAGGCGGGCAGCACCGAGCGGCGGTAGTCGGCGGGGGACAGGGCCCCGGCCCAGGAGTCGAAGAGCTGCACGGCGCTCGCGCCGGCCTCGATCTGCACCTTCAGGAAGGCGCCCGTGATGGCGGCGAGCCGGTCCAGCAGGTCGGCCCACAGCCCGGGGTCGCCGTACATCATCGCCTTGGCGTTCTCGTACGTGCGGGACGGGCCGCCCTCCACGAGGTAGCTCGCCAGGGTGAAGGGGGCCCCGGCGAAGCCGATCAGCGGCGTGCCGCCCAGCTCGCTCGTGAGCAGGCCGATCGCCTCGGTGACGTAGGAGACGTCCTCGGGGGTCAGGTCGCGCAGCCGGGCCAGGTCCTCGCGGGTGCGGAACGGACGCTCGACGACCGGGCCCACGCCCGGCTTGATGTCGAGGTCGACGCCGATGGCCTTCAGCGGTACGACGATGTCGCTGTAGTAGATCGCCGCGTCCACGCCGTGCCGCCGGACCGGCTGGAGGGTGATCTCGGTGACCAGCTCGGGCCGCGTGCAGGACTCCAGCATGCCGATGCCCTCGCGCACCTTGCGGTACTCCGGCAGGGAGCGCCCCGCCTGCCGCATGAACCACACGGGGGTGTGCGGCACCGGTTCGCGCCGGCACGCCCGGAGGAAGGCGGAGTCGTAGGGGGCCGTCGGCGGCCGGTGGCTGGCGGGCGTCTCGTTGGCACTCACGGGGGCAAGTCTCGCACGGCGCCGGGGGCGCGCAGGCCGCGGTGTGCGGCCCCCGGGCGGCGCTCCTGCCTGCGGCGGGGTGTCTTGCCCTGCACAAAGGCCCGGTTCCCCTTAATCTTCCCGGCATGGCTGCGGCTCAGGGACGACTGTCGGACGGCGCTGGCGGAATGGACGACGCGAAGGAGGGGGACGGGAATGCGGGCAGGGCGGATCAGGTCCCGTTGCCCTTCCGGGCCGCCGTCGACGCGCTGAGAGCCGCGCGGCTGCGGCCGCAGGTGGAGATCGAGCAGGTACCGCCGCCGCAGCGGCTGGCTCCGTACGCGTACGCGCTGGAGGCCACCGTCGTCGACGGCGAGCAGGACCTCGCCGACGGCCGCCTGGTGCTGCTGCACGACCCGGCCGGACACGACGCGTGGCGGGGCACCTTCCGGCTGGTGACCCTGGTCCGGGCGGAGCTGGAGCCGGAGATGGCCGCCGATCCGCTGCTGCCGGAGGTGTGCTGGTCCTGGCTGACCGGGGCGCTGCAGGCGCGCGGTCTGACGTACGGGGAGCCGAGCGGCACGG
The DNA here is from genome assembly GCF_040703815.1 of Streptomyces sp. NPDC006743. Lineage (NCBI taxonomy): Bacteria > Bacillati > Actinomycetota > Actinomycetes > Kitasatosporales > Streptomycetaceae > Streptomyces > Streptomyces sp. NPDC006743. The sequence goes on from NZ_JBEYJA010000076.1 coordinate 20,596, forward strand.
TCACGCGCGCCGGCTCGCACTACTTCGGCGGGCTCTCGGCGCGCCCGCCGGCCTCACAGATCGAGATCAGGGCCTCGTGGACGCCGCGCGAGGGTCTGGGCGGGGTGCCGGACACGGGGGCGCACCTGGCCGCCTGGTGCGACCTGCTCGCCCAGGTGGCGGGGCTGCCGCCGGCCGGACCGGGTGACGCGTCGGTGGTGACACTGCCGCAGCGGCGGGGCCCGCAGTCACGCTGAGTCACCCCGGCCGACGAAGGCCCCCGCCCCCCCTCGACGTCGCATCCGTCTGCTTCTCCTCCCCCCTCCCCCTTTCTCCCCCTTTCTCCCCCTACTTCTCCCTCTTCCCTGTCTTTTCCGGCCGGCCCGGGCGGTGCTCCGCCCGGGCCGGCCGCTGTCGTGCGCCCGCCGCCGTTCGTCTTACCGGCTCCTTGCCGTGTCTTTGTCGATACGGCCACTTTCGAGCAGGTAACGACCCCGAACGGCCCCGAGTGAACCGATTCGACCTTCGGATGATCGACAGTGTGTCCGAATTGCACGCATTGTTACTCACCAGATCGTGATCATTCTCTAAAGGACAACGGGTTTGATGCCGAAGACGACTGTGACCTAGCAAGCACGGTTCGTACCGGCTTCCTCCCCACAAGCCGGCCCCGTCCCCCCCACCCCCAGGAGGCCTGGTGTCCGTTCTCCTCGAGCAGCCCGCAAGCCTGGTCGCCTACCGCCCGAACAAGCCGACCGCCATGGTCGTCGTGGCCGACCCGCGCGTCCGTTCCACCGTCACCCGTCACCTGTGGGCACTCGGAGTCCGTGACGTCATCGAGGCGTCGTCCGTCGCGGAGGCCCGTCCGCGCATCGGCAACCCGCGCGACATCTGCGTCGCCGACGTGCACCTGCCCGACGGCTCCGGGCTCACGCTGCTGTCCGAGACCCGTGCCGCCGGCTGGCCCAACGGCCTGGCCCTGTCCGCCGCCGACGACATCGGCGCCGTGCGCAACGCCCTCGCGGGCGGCGTCAAGGGCTACGTCGTCACCGGCACCCGTACCAACGTCGGACTCCCCACCCGTCCGGGCGCCGCTCCCATCGGCGCCGCCCGGCTGCACCGCCGTCCCCCGGGTGCCCCGAGCCACCCGGGTGGCTACCGCGAGCTGTCCGGCCGTGAGGTCGAGGTGCTGCGGCTGGTCGCCGAGGGACAGTCGAACAAGGCGATCGGCGTCTCGATGGGCCTGTCCGCGCTGACCGTCAAGAGCCACCTCGCCCGCATCGCCCGCAAGCTCGGCACGGGCGACCGCGCCGGGATGGTCGCCGTGGCCCTGCGCACCGGCATCATCCACTGACACCCCCCACCGCCCCGCGCCCGGCCCCCGGCGCTCCCCCGATCGGCCGCCGCCCGTCACTCCACCGCCCGTCCCCTTCCACCCCGTCTCCTCCCCCTCCGGTTCACCTCCGCGCCGTGCTCCTTCCCCCCGGCGCACCGGCCCCTGCCCCGTACCGGCCGTGAACCGGACGTGTCCCCCGACCTGACCGGTTCACGACCCCCGGCGCGCCGCCCCCCGACCCACCCCGCGCCCGCGGCCGCCCCGCCCCGCAACACCAACAACGGGAGCCGCCGCCCAAACAACCAAACAGGAAGAAA
>NZ_JBEYJA010000077.1:0-21767 GCF_040703815.1 Streptomyces sp. NPDC006743
GGTGCTGCGTCGCAGAAGTGGCAGGCGCAGGCGAACGGGACGCTGGTGGGTTCGCAGTCGGGCAGGTGCCTGGATGCGACGGGTCCGAGTTCCGCGAACGGGACCAAGCTCCAGATCTGGGCGTGTGCGGGTTCGGACAATCAGATCTGGGGGGTTCCGTCGTCGCGTCCGACGGGGGTGGTCAGCGGGTACGGCGGTAAGTGCGCGGAGGTGGCGGGTGGCGTCTCGGCGAACGGTACGGCGGTGCAGTTGAACACCTGCGGGACGGGCAGTGCGCAGTCCTGGACGGTGGCGGCCGATGGGACGTTGCGGGCGTTGGGCAAGTGCATGACGGTGGCCGGGGGCGGTACGGCGAACGGTACGCAGGTGCAGTTGTCGACGTGTTCGGGTGCCGCGTCGCAGAAGTGGCAGGCGCAGGCGAACGGGACGCTGGTGGCTTCGCAGTCGGGCAAGTGCCTGGACGCGACGGGTCCGAGTTCCGCCAACGGCACCAAGCTCCAGATCTGGGCGTGCGCGGCCTCCGACAACCAGCTCTGGAAACTCCCCGCCTGAGATCCCGCTTCCCGGGACAGGACGGTGAGCCCGGCGCCCCAGGCAAGTCGCCTGGGGCGCCGCGCCATGTGCCGACACCCGTCGTCTCGTCGAGCAAAACATATGTATGTGAGACAGGCAGTGGGGTTCGGGGGAAATGTGTGCGAAAGTGTGAGTCCGTAGAGAAAGGTGTCTGCCGTGGCGGGTGTCGAGCAGCGTTCCCTGAAGAGCAGCAACCCCCTGTTGTCCCGGCGGCGGCTGGAACGCCGGGGCGGACGGAAGACGGCCGCCGGTGACCGGGGTACGCAGGTCGAGGTGGAGGCCGGACTCGCCGTGGCACGGGAGCGGACCGGTACCGGGCAGGACACCGAAGCGGGGTCCTCGCCCGAGCCCGGTCCCGAGCCGTCGCCGTGGCTCGTCGCGGACCTGCTGACCATGGACGCCGTGGTCGCACGCGCCGCCCTCACCCTCGCCACGGCGACCCTGACCGCCGTACTGGCATGGACGGTGCCGCCGGTGGCCCCGGCCGGCACCGGCTGGGCGTACGGCCTCGCGGGCGCCGCCGCACTGCTCGTCCTCGTCCCGGTGCTGGTCCAGTACGCGCGCACCCGTCCGTCGGCGGGGCTGGCCCTCGTCCACGCGGTGGGCCAAGGGGCCTTTCTGGGCGTGCTGTCGGACACGATCTGCGCCCGCGTGGCGCCCGGGGCGTGCGCGCAGCTGGTGCTGGGCACGATGACCGGCTGCGCCGGGGTGCTGGCGGCCCACCGGCTGCGCTGGACCCGTATCGGACGCCGGGGCCGAGGGCTCGCCGGGGCCGGGGCGCTCGGGCTGGTGCTCCTCGCCGCCGCGGACCTGCTCCTGCCCGCCCTCTCCGGCGCGGAGGGCCTCGGTCTGCGCAGTGGTGTCCCCGGTGTCGTCGCCGGCGTCGTGGGCGTCGTCCTGGGCACGTCCTTCCTGGCCCTGCACCTGCGCCGGGTGCAGCACGCGCTCACCCGGGGGGTGCCCGCGCAGGAGGCGTGGCTCGCGGCCTTCGGCCTCACACTGACCCTGGTATGGCTGTACGTGGAGACCGTACGGCTGCTCACCCTCGTACCGCAGGACGACCTCTACTGACCGTGCGCGGACGCCGGAGCCCGTGCCCGCGCGGGCGGTCCGGCCGTCAGGTGCCGCGCGGCCAGGAGGCGGCGGTGGCCGCGGTCGCGGCGGTCACCGAGGCCAGCCGCGCGAAGTCCAGCGTCGCCGGAACGTCGGTCGCCCGGTGGTAGTGCGGATTGCGGAAGTTCGCCGTGTCGGTGAGCATCAGCGCCGGGATCCGCCGGTTCCAGAAGGGCGCGTGGTCGCTGCGTCCGAGATGTCCGGCGGGCGGGACGGCCAGCCCGATGAGCAGGCCCAGGAGGCCGTCGGGCCGCGGGTCCCGCAGCAGGATGCCGCGCAGACCGGGGGAGGCCGCCGCGGCGGCCCGCTGCCAGTGCGCGGCCGCGGCGGCCGAGGAGCGCCGGTGCACCACGAGCGTGAAGTCGCCCCGTGAGCCGGTGGCCCGGGTGGCCGCCGCCGCCTCGGGGAAGACGGTGGCGAAGCCGGGCGGGAGCCGCTGGCTGCCCGGTGTGTCGTCGAAGCAGCCGACCGACTCCAGGCAGATCATCCCGGCGACGCGGCCGTCCCGGCCCAGTTCGCGGGCGGCGTGCCGGGCGCCGATGAGGCCGAGTTCCTCCATGTCGAACACGGCGAGGGTGACCGCCGGCGGCCGGGGGAGCCGGGCCAGCAGGCGTGCGGTCTCCAGCACCACCGCCACTCCGGAGGCGTTGTCGTCCGCTCCCGGGCTGCCGTCGACACTGTCCAGATGCGCGCCGACCAGCACCGTGGGCCCCGCCGGGGAACCGGGCAGGGTGGCGATCAGGTTGGCGCCGCGCAACCGGCGGTGCAGACGGGGTTTGAGGGCGAGCGCGCGATGCCCGTGCCGGTCGGTCGCGCCGATCCGCCACCGCAGGTCGAACGGCTGCCGCTCCACCTGCCAGCCCGCGTCGGCCAGTCGCTCACGGACGTACGCCTCGGCGCGCTCCATCGCCCGCGGTGCGCGCCGCCGGCTGCGCGGTCCGGCGGCGGCGAGGAACTCCACGTCCCGGCGCAGCCGTGCGACGTCCGCGTCCGCGAACGGCCCGGTCCCGTACGGGGCGGGTATGCCCTCGTCCATCACCGCTCCCGGTCTCGGCAAGGTGTGTCGTACGGCGAGAAACCTAACACTTCGCGCACCGCCGGACCCCGCACACCTGAGTGCGGGGTCCACCCGGGAACCGGCACCCTGGAGCCCGTCCCGCGCTCACGCGCCGGTGTTCAGGGTGTCGGCGGGCCGGCGCCGGACGGCCCGCGAGGCGGGCACCGCGGCCAGAGCGGCGGCGCCGCCGACCGCGGTCACGGCGAGCAGGACCAGGAAGAGCGGGGAGGGGCCGGCGGCGATCCCGGCCCCGATGCCGCTGGAGCGTCCCTGGGCGTCGATCAGCCAGTGGGCGAGCGGCAGGCCCACGGCCGTGGCGAGCGCGACGGCCGCCAGTGCCGTGCAAGCGGTCGCCGTCACCGTGATCGCGGAGACCTGACGTGGGGTCAGTCCGATGGCGCTCAGGGCCGGCAGGTCGCGTTCGCCCTCCCGGACGGTGCTGCCGATCGCGGCCAGCAGCTCGATCAGCCCGATCAGCGCGAGGACGCAGACGAGACCGGCGACGAGACCGCGCAGGGCGGACAGCCCGTCGGCGGGACCGGGCACCGGGTGCACGTCCAGGTGCCCGTGCCCGGCCCTGACCAGGGCCGCGCCCACCTGGTGCGGATCGGCGGCCGGGCGCAGGCGCACCTGGTAGAGGGTGGCGCTCAGCCCGGGGTCGTTCTCGCGCAGGGTGTCCAGGGAGGTGGAGATGACCCGTCCGGCGTTCGCCGGTTCGATGCTGCGGCCCACGATGTGCAGCACCTGCGGCCGGCCGGCCACCGTCATGCGGACCCAGTCGCCCACGTGCGCGTCCAGCAGGTCGAGCAGGCCCTGTCCGGCGACCGCCTCGTCGGGGCCGTGCGCGGCGCGGCCCTCGGCGACGCGGTACGGGTAGGGGTCCTGGCGGGTGCCGAGGCCGCGCAGCGCGATGGTGGACGTCTGCCCCGGTACCAGCGCCGCCAGTTGCACCCCCGGGTAGACGCCGGCCACGCGTGGCTCGCTCCGGAGCACGGCGCGGGTCTCCCGGTCGTCCAGCGTGCCGTCCGTACGGACGGTCAGCGCGGCGGGCAGACCGAGGCGCTCGGGGTGGCCGTGGAAGCGGTCGATGGTGGTCCAGGCGCTGGTCGCGACCACGATGAGCAGCAGCGGGAGAGCGAACCTGCCGACCGTGGCCAGGGTGCGCCGGCGGCTGGTGACGGTCCGGTGCCAGCCCAGCAGCACGCCGGGCGGCAGCCGCAGGCCGAGGGCGCGGCGCGCGGCGCCGGTCAGCCGCCCGCCGGGCACCGCCGCGCGGCGCGGCACGGGCACGGGCGGCACCCGCCCCGCCCGCCAGGCCGCCAGGCCGGTGACGGCGCCGATGAACAGGACGGTGCAGACCGGCACCGCGAACAGGGCGGCCCTGTGTCCGGGCAGTCCCTGCCACACGCCGACCGCGTCCCCGAGCCGCCCGGGGACACGCGGCCCGAGGCTCCGGACGAGGACCGCGGCGGCCACCGCACCGAGCACGGCGTACGCCACGTGCTGCAGCAGGAAGATCCGGACCACCTGGCCGGGGGTGAAACCGATCGCCTTCAGCACGGAGATGTCCCGCAGGTGCCCGCGGATCCGGGCGCCGATCGCGCCGTGCACGGCGAGCCCGGCCGCCAGCAGCGCCGCCACGCCGAACAGACCGAGCACCTGGCCGAGCAGCCGGTCGTCGCCCTGGGCCTCGGCCCGCGCCTGCCGCCAGGTGGAGACCTCGCCGACCACACCGGCGCCCAGCACGGTCACGGCCCGCTGGACGGCGTAGTCCGTGTCGTCCGGGTCGGTCAGGCGCAGCCCGACGACCTGGCCGCCGCCGTCACCGACCGCGCCGGGTGGCGCCCACACCAGCCCCGGCTGCTCGCCCGGCCGGTAGCGGGGTTCGGCGCTCTCGGCGACGCCGACCACGGTCAGGGTGCGCGCGGTGTCGGGCACGGTGAGGGTGTCGCCGGGTTCGGCGAGCAGGGCGCGGGCGAGACTGCTCTCCAGGACGACGCCGCCCGCGTCCCGCGGGTCGAGCCAGTGGCCGGAGACGAGCAGGGGCCGGTCCACCGACGGCGGCGCCGGGGTGCCGCGCAGCTCGACGGAGGCGCGCACCCCGCGCAGGGACACGGTGGCGAACGTGTCGGGGTAGGGGCCGGCCACGGCTCGGACGCCGTCCAGGGAGGCGAGGCGGCCGGTGTCGGCGTTCTTGACGGTGTGGATCCACACGTGTGCGCCACGGGACTGTGTGAACACCCGCTGCCACGGGTTCGTGGCGTAGCCGAACAGCGCGGTGGCGAGCAGCAGCGAGACGACGATGCCGGCCGTGGCCAGCACGAGGAAGAGGGCTTCCCCGCGGTGGGTGCGCAGATCGGAGTGGGCCCAGCGCAACGTGGCTCGCACGGTCTCAGCCCTTCGGACGGGTCGGGTGCCGGGGTGCGCCGCTCATCGCGTCCGCTCCTTCAGCTCCAGCACACGTGTGATGCCGCCGGTGCCCGGGGCGGCTGTCCCGTCCAGCTCGGCGTCGTCGGCAATCCGGCCGTCGAAGAAGCTGATCACCCGGTCGGCGGCGCTGGCCAGCCGGGCGTCATGGGTGACGAGCACGATCGCCTGGCCGCGCCGGTGGAAGCGGGACAGCAGCCGCATCACCTCGCGGGTCCCCTTGCTGTCGAGGCTTCCGGCCGGCTCGTCGGCCAGGAGCAGCGGGGGGTGGTTGACCAGGGCGCGGGCGAGCGCCACCCGCTGCTGCTCGCCGCCGGACAGCTCGCCGGGCATGCTGCGTTCCTTGCCGTCGAGCCCGAGTTCGCCGAGGAGTTCCTCGCGTTCGGCGCGGGCCTGGCGGGGGGTGCGGCCGGCGAGCAGGGCGGGCAGTTCGACGTTGTCGGCGACGGACAGGTTGGAGACCAGGTTGAAGAACTGGAAGACGATCCCCACGGTCCGCCTGCGCTCCTGGGCCCAGCGGGCCTCGCTGTAGGAGTCGGTGCACCGGCCGTCCAGCCAGATGCTTCCGCTGTCCGGCCGTTGCAGCCCGCCCAGCAGGTGGAGCAGGGTGGACTTGCCGGCCCCGGAGGGCCCGGTGACCGCCACGAACTCACCGCGTGCCACCGACAGGTCGACCCCGCGCACGGCGTGCGCGGGCGCCCCCTCGCCGTAGTGGGTCTTCACCAGCTGCTCGGCCCGCAGCACGGGGGGTTCGGCGGTCCGTTCCCCGCGAGAGTGCCCGTCATTCATGGCGGTCGTTCACTCCTGGTCCTCCAGTTCCTCCTGACACCGCTCCAGCCAGTCCAGATCGGCCTGGAGGTGCAGCATGGCGCCCTCGATGAGCAGCTGGGCGATCCGGTTGTCCCGGTCCTCGGCCGCGGCCAGCCTGGACAGCTGACGCATGGTGTTGAGGTACTGCCGCCGCTGGTTGTTGATGAGGGCGATCTGGTCGGCGAGGCCGGTCTGCGGGGCGAGGGCGAGCTTCATGAAGAACTCGTCCCGCACCCGCGGTTCGTCCTCGGGCTCCGCGAACCAGGTGCGCAGTTCGTCCCGCCCGGCGTCGGTGAGGTGGTAGATCTTCTTGTTGGGCCGGCTGGACTGCTCGACCTGTTCCCCCTGGATCAGGCCGGTCTTCTCCAGGCGGCCCAGGGTCACGTAGATCTGGCCGACGTTCGGCTGAGGGTACGCTGAGCCGAGCAGTTGCTCAAGGTCCTGCTTCAGCTCGTAGCCGTGTGCCGGGCCGCGGGCGAGAAGGGCCAGGAGGGGCAGGCGCACTCGTGCAGTCCTCCTAGCCTTGTCATCTGCCTGTTGTGCTCCAGACTCTAGTATCGCCCATACCTAACGGGTATACATGGGCTGACGCTCGGCGAAGGTGCCGGCGCCGGTGTGCAAGGAGGAACCTATGCGGTGGATACGGGCCACCGGTAGGGGTCTTCTCGCACTGGTCGTGGTCATGACCGGCTACCTCGCCTCGGGCGCCCGCGCCGACGAGGGCGGCGGCAGCACGCGCGGACCGCTCACCCTGGCCACCGCGGGGGACCTCACCGGCTATCTCGGCCCTCTCCTGGAGGGCTGGAACAGGACCCACCCCGCGGAGCGGGTGACGCTGGTCGAGCTGCCCGACTCCGCCGACGAGACGCACGCGCAGATGGCCACCGACCTGCGCGGCGGCGACCGCAGCCGCTTCGACGTCCTCAACATCGACGTCAACTGGACCTCGGAGTTCGCGGCGGCCGGCTGGATCCGCCCGCTGCCGGCCGGGCGCTTCCCGCTGAAGTCCTTCCTGCCGCCGGTCGTCGACACGGCGACCTACGACGGCCGGCTGTACGCCGTCCCCTACGTCACCAACGCCGGACTGCTCCTGTACCGCAAGGACGTGCTCGCGAAGGAGGGCGTGCCGCCGCCGCGCACCTGGGCCGAGCTGGAGCGGGACGCGAAGACCATCGCGCCGAAGTACGGGCTCGACGGCTACGCGGGGCAGTTCCTGTCCTACGAGGGGCTCACCGTCAACGCGGCCGAGGCCGTGTACTCCGCGGGCGGCACGATCCTCGGCGAGGAGGGCCGGCGCGTCACCGTCGACTCGGCCGCGGCCCGCGAGGGCATCGGGTTCCTCGCGCGCGGCCTGCGCGAGGGCTGGATCCCCCGGGCGGCGCTGTCGTACAAGGAGGAGGAGTCCAAGCAGGCCTTCCAGGACGGCCGCCTGCTCTTCCTGCGCAACTGGCCCTACGCCTACGCCGTCGCCTCCGCCGAGGGCTCCCCGGTCGCCGGGAAGATCGGCGCGGTGCCGCTGCCCGGCCCGGAGGGACCCGGCACGAGCGTGCTGGGCGGATCCGACCTCGCCGTCAACACCCATGCCCGGCACCCGGAGTCCGCCGAGCGACTGATCCAGTACCTCACCGGTGAACAGGTCCAGCGGCAGGTGCTCACCCGGGGGGCGCTGCCGCCGGTCCGGGCGGACCTGTACCAGGACCCGGAGCTGGTGCGGCGCTTCCCCTACCTGCCGACCCTGCGCGCCGCCGTGCTCGCCGCCGCGCCGCGCCCCAAGAGCCCGCGCTACGACCAGGTCAGCCTGGTGGTGCAGGCGGTCGTCCATGACGCGCTGACCGGGCAGCAGACGCCCGAGCAGGCCGTGCGCCGGCTGGCGCGGGAACTGGACGACATCACCCGCCGCTAGGCACACCTCTTAGTTACTTGTTAGGTAACGCGGCCATAACACCCTGCCGCTGTTCGTCCCCTTTTGGGATGTTTTCACGGACGTAACTCACCAGTAGTCTCGGCCACTTCGTTGACAGCTGCCTGAAACACATACATAACATGCATGCACAACGACGGGCTTTCAGAGACAGGTCAATCATGTGAACAGGCATCGTTGGTGGCGTGACGCCGTGATCTACCAGGTGTACGTCCGCAGCTTTCTGGACAGCACCGGTGACGGCGTCGGCGATCTGGCCGGGGTCCGCGCGGGACTGCCGTACCTGAAGAAACTCGGGGTCGACGGCATCTGGCTGAGCCCCTTCTACCGCTCCCCGCAGCACGACCACGGCTACGACGTCGCCGACTACTGCGACGTCGACCCGCTCTTCGGTGACCTCGCCGAGTTCGACCGGCTGATGACCGCGGCCCGCCAGCTCGGCGTCAAGGTCCTCCTCGACATCGTCCCCAACCACTGCTCCAGCGAGCACCCGTGGTTCCGGCAGGCGCTCGACTCGCCGCCCGGCAGCGCGGCCCGCGCCCGCTTCCACTTCGCCGACGGCCGCGGGCCCGACGGTGCCGAACCGCCCAACAACTGGCACGCCATGTTCGGCGGCCCGGCCTGGAGCCGGGTCACCGAGGCCGACGGCCGCCCCGGCCAGTGGTACCTGCACATGTTCACACCCGAACAGCCCGACTGGAACTGGCGCACCCCCGAGGTGGCCACCGAGTTCGACCGCGTCCTGCGGTTCTGGCTGGACCGGGGGGTCGACGGCTTCCGCATCGACGTCGCCGCCGGACTGTTCAAACACCCCGACCTGCCCGACTCACCCGACCCCGAGGCCGACGCCCGCACCCGTGACTCGGTCAACCCGCTCGCCTGGAACCAGCCCGAGGTGCACGACGTGTGGCGGCGCTGGCGCTCCCTGTGCGAGGAGTACACCGCCCGGGACGGCCAGGAGCGGCTGCTCGTCGGCGAGGTGTCCGTCCCCACCGCACGCGAACACGCCCGGTACGTCCGCCCCGACGAACTGCACCAGGCGTTCTTCTTCGACCTGCTCAGCGCCCCCTGGGACCCCGACGCCTTCCGCAAGGTCGTCTCCGAGGCGATGCAGGACATCGCCGGCACCGGCTCCACCGTCACCTGGGTCCTCAACAACCACGACCAGGTCCGCACCGTCACCCGCTACGGCGAGCCCACCCCCGAGGGCAGCGGGCTGGGCGCCGCCCGCGCCCGCGCCGCCGCGCTCCTGATGCTCGCCCTGCCCGGGGCGGCGTACATCTACCAGGGCGAGGAACTGGGCCTGCCCGAGGTCGTCGACCTGCCCGACGACGTGCTCACCGACCCGATCTTCCACCGCACCGGCAGCCGGGCCCGCATCCGCGACGGCTGCCGGGTCCCGCTGCCCTGGTCCGGACAGGCGTCCCCCTTCGGCTTCACCTCCGGCACGGAGAACGCCAAGCCGTGGCTGCCGCAGCCCGAGTACTTCGCCGAGTACGTCACCGACCGCGCGCTCGCCGACACCCGCTCCTTCTGGCACCTGTACCGCGAGGGCCTGCAACTGCGCTCCGCGCTGCCGCAACTGGGCGAGGGAACGCTGCGCTGGCTCGACACCCCGCCCGGGATCCTCGCCTTCACCCGCGGCGACGGCCTGGTCTGCGCCGTCAACTTCGGTACGGCCCCCACCCCCGCCCCGGTGCCCGGCACCCCCCTGCTGGCCAGCGGGCCGTGCCCGCCCGGTGTGCTCGCCGGCTCCACCGCCGCCTGGTGGATCACCGACCCCGCCGGCCTCTGAGTTTTCCGTCAGTCAGTTCCCCACCCCTGAAGGGACATCAACGATGATGCGACGACGTACCGCACTTCTCACCGGCTGCACCGCACTCGTCCTCGCCCTCGGCGCCACCGCCTGCGGCAGCGACGACCCCGTCGCGGCGGGCGGCGGCAGCAAGGCCCTGAGCGGCCAGACGGTCACCGTGGCCGGCGTCTGGACCGGCAGCGAGCAGAAGAACTTCCAGAAGGTGCTGGACGCCTTCACCGAGAAGACCGGGGCGAAGACCCAGTTCGTCTCGACCGGCGACAACGTCTCGACCGTGATCGGCAGCAAGATCGAGGGCGGCAACGCCCCCGACGTCGTGATGGTCCCGCAGGTCGGAGTGCTCCAGCAGTTCGCCCAGAAGGGCTGGCTCAAGCCGCTGTCCGCCACCGCCCAGCAGTCCGTCGGCGCGAACTACGCACCCGTCTGGAAGAAGTACGGCAGCGTCGGCAACACCCTGTACGGCCTGTACTTCAAGGCCGCCCACAAGTCGACCGTCTGGTACAGCCCCGACGCGTTCACCCAGGCCGGCGTCCAGCCCCCGGCCACCTACGCGGACATGCTCAAGGCCGGGCACACCGTCTCCGACTCCGGACTCGCCGCCTTCGCGGTCGCCGGCGAGGACGGCTGGACCCTCACCGACTGGTTCGAGAACGTCTACCTCTCCCAGGCCGGACCCGAGAAGTACGACGCGCTCGCCGCGCACAAGCTCAAGTGGACCGACACCAGTGTGGTCAAGGCGCTGGACACGCTCGGCAAGCTGTTCAAGGACAAGCAGCTGATCGCGGGCGGCCAGAAGGAGGCCCTGAACACCGACTTCCCCGGCTCGGTGGAGAAGGTCTTCGGCCCCAAGCCCGAGGCCGGCATGGTCTACGAGGGCGACTTCGTCGCCGGTGTCGCCCACGACCAGTTCGGCAGGACCGTCGGCAAGGACGCGAACTTCTTCCCGTTCCCGCCGGTCGACGGCGGCAAGGCGCCGGTGGTCAGCGGCGGTGACGCCGCCGTCGTCCTCAAGGACGGCAAGAACAGCAAGGCCGGCATGCAGCTCGTGGAGTACCTGGCCACCCCGGAGGCCGCGGGCGTGTGGGCCAAGGCGGGCGGCTTCCTCTCCCCGAACAAGGCTCTCGACCTCGCCACCTACGGCGACGACGTCACCCGGGCCACCGCCAAGTCCCTCATCCAGGCCGGCGACTCCGTCCGCTTCGACATGTCGGACCAGGCACCCGCCTCGTTCGGCGGCACCAAGGGCGTCGGCGAGTGGAAGCTGCTCCAGGACTTCCTGCGCGACCCGTCCAACCCCAAGGGCACCGCCGCCCAGCTGGAGGCCGCCGCGGCCAAGGCGTACCAGGGCCAGGGCTGATCCGACATGACCGCCACCACACTCACCAAGGAGACGGCGGCGGGTCCCCCGCCGCCCGCCGCCCCGGCCGCCGGTGCCCGGCGGCTGCGGCGGCGGGGGCGGATCATCGCCCTGCTGTTCGCCTTCCCCGCGCTGCTCCTGCTCGGCGCGCTCGTCGTCTACCCCGTCCTGTTCTCCATCGGACGCAGCTTCTTCGACGCCTCCGGTGACCGCTTCGTCGGCGCGGACAACTACACCGAGATGTTCCGCGACCCGGCGACGCTCAAGGCGATCCGGAACACCGTCATCTGGGTGGTCGTCGCCCCCGCGCTGCTGACCGGGCTCGGACTGATCCTCGCCGTCCTGGTGGAGAAGGTCCGCTGGGCCACCGCGTTCAAGCTGCTGCTGTTCATGCCGATGGCCGTGTCCTTCCTCGCCGCCGGGATCATCTTCCGGCTCGCCTACGACCAGGACCCCGACAAGGGCGTGCTCAACGCGGCGGCCGTCTCCGTCCACGACGCCTTCAGCGGCACCTCGTCCTACCCCACGGCGCGGGCCCGCACCGGCCCCGACGGGCTGACCCGGGGCAGCGACGGCTCCTACACCACCGAGGCCGTCCGGCCCGGCTCCTCGGTCGTGATCCCGATGGTCGGCGTCCTGCCCAAGGACCTGCCGAAGAACGCCGCGCCGGCCTACCCGGCGAGCACACGCGGACCCGCCTCCGGCGAGGTGCGCGGTGTCGTCTACCTGGACTTCACGCCCGGCGGGGCGGGCACCCCGGGCAAGGTCGACCGGCGCGAGAGCGGTCTGCCCGGGATGAAGGTCGAGGCGGTGAGCGGCGGTCGCACGGTGGCCAGCGTCAAGACCGCGGCCGACGGCTCCTTCCACTTCTCCGGACTGCACACGGGCTCGTTCGCGCTCAGACTGCCCGCCTCCAACTTCGCACCGCCCTACCAGGGCATCTCCTGGCTCGGCCCCACCCTCGTGACACCCGCCATCATCGGCGCCTACCTGTGGATCTGGACCGGCTTCGCGATGGTGCTGATCGGCGCGGGCCTTTCCACACTGCCCCGGGACACCCTGGAGGCGGCCCGCATGGACGGGGCCAACGAGTGGCAGGTCTTCCGGCGCATCACCGTGCCGCTGCTCGCGCCCGTCCTCACCGTGGTCTTCGTGACGCTGGTCATCAACGTCCTGAAGGTCTTCGACCTCGTCTACATCATCGCGCCGGGACCGGTGCAGGAGGACGCCACCGTACTGGCCACCCAGATGTGGCTGGTGTCCTTCGGCGGAGGCAACAACCAGGGCCTGGGCAGCGCGCTCGGGGTGCTGCTGCTCGTCCTCGTCATTCCCGCGATGGTCTTCAACGTCCGCCGTTTCAAGGAGAGTCAGCGATGAACGCGGTCAGGAGGGGCCTGGGCAACGGCCTGGTGCAGGCCTTCCTCGTGGTGATCGGCCTGATCTGGCTGACGCCGCTGGCGGGGCTCTTCGTCTCCTCGATGCGCTCCTCCGAGGACACCGCCAAGGGCGGCTGGTGGACGGCCCTGACCAGCCCGGGACAGCTGTCCTTCGACAACTACTCGTCCCTGCTGGGCAACGCCGGGATCACCCGCGCCTTCTGGAACACGGTGCTGATCTCGGTGCCGGCGACCGCCCTCGTCGTGATCCTCGCCGCGCTCGCCGGGTACGCCTTCGCCTGGCTGGACTTCCCCGGACGCGAGCCGTTGTTCCTGCTGGTGGTGGCCCTGCTGGTGGTGCCCGTGCAGATCGGTCTGCTGCCGGTCGCCAAGCTCTTCGGGCAGCTCGGCCTGTTCGGCACGATCCCCGGCGTCGTCCTCTTCCACGTGGCCTACGGTCTGCCGTTCGCGGTGTTCCTGCTGCGCAACTACTTCGCCGAGATCCCCAAGGAGATGCTGGAGGCCGCCCGCATGGACGGCGGCAGCGAGTGGCGGATCTTCGTCCAGCTCGTCCTGCCGGTCGGCCGCCCGGCCATCGCCAGCCTGGCCATCTTCCAGTTCCTGTGGGTGTGGAACGACCTGCTGGTGGCGCTGCTGTTCGCCGACAGCTCCTCCCAGCCGCTGACGGTGGAACTTCAGTCCCAGGTACGGCAGTTCGGCAGCAACATCGACGTCCTCGCGCCGGGCGCCTTCGTGTCGCTCGTCGTACCGCTCGTGGTGTTCTTCGCCTTCCAGCGGCACTTCGTGCAGGGCGTGATGGCCGGATCGGTCAAGTAGGGACCCGGCCCCGGAGGGGGCACGCGGCCCGGGCGGGGGCGGAGGCACACGGCTGCCTCCGCCCCGGCCGCGTCCAGCGGCCGAGTGCGGCGGCCCGCGGACCGGCCCCGGACGCGCGGACGCCGGCGACGCCGCGCGAACCGGAGTGAACCCATGCCCCCGCCGCACACGTTGATCTTGATGAGAAGGATCTTCGGTGTGCCGCACAGAGGGACAGGGAACACAGTGAAACTGCGCAACAAGCGCCTCGCCGGTATCGGCCTGACCGTGCTCGCCACGGGCGTGACCGTGCTGGGAACGACCACGACGGCGTCCGCCAACGAGCCCTGGCAGGTGGGCGTCTGGAACGTCGGCTCGGACTGCAATGCGTCGAAGTACGAGTTCTGCGTCTACACCGACGCCAACTACCAGGGCAAGTCGGTCGGCATCCGCTGGGGTGAGAGGGACACCTACCTCGACATCGCCACGGACATCGGCAGCTCGATGAACAACAGCATCTCCTCGGTGATCAACAACACCAACTACCCCTGGGCGATGACGGACGTGCCGAAGACGGACGGATACGTGGATCTGCGCGTGCACTCCTACCACCACCTGTCGAACCTGGCCGACTTCGGCTTCAACGACCGCGCGTCGGGGCTGTCCATCTGGAAGGAAGCGGGAGCGGGCGCCTGAGCGGTCCCGGCCGGGCGTCAGCGCCCGGACCGGATGCCAGGGGGCGGCCCCGAACCAGTGGTCCCGCCCGGGCCGCTGGTGCCGGCCGCCTGCCCGTCACTCGTCGTCGGCCAGCTCCAGCTCGATCACGGGCAGCAGGACGTCGGGCCGGGTGACGGGCAGGGTCAGCGTGAGGGTGCCGGCGGGCTGCCCCGGCGGCGCCATGTTCACGTGCTCGTGCCCGGCGCCGTCCTGCTCGTGGAAACCGATCTCCGAACCGTCGTGCAGCAGTTGCGCGTAGCGCACCCGGCCCGCCAGCCCCGGCAGGTGGAGGTGCCTGAGCGGCCAGGCGAGCAGGTGCACGTAGAGACGGCGTCCCGCCCGGGTGCACAGCGTGTTGGCCGGCGCCGTCAGCCCGCTGGGCCCCGCGCCGCGCACCGAGCGCTCGTGCAGGGCCATCCAGTCGCCGATGGCCCGCAGCGTCTGCCGGGCCCGCGGGTCCAGCGCGCCCCTGCCGGTGGGACCCACGTTGAGCAGCAGGTTGCCGCCGCACGCCACGGACTCCACCAGCATCCGCACGAGCAGCGCCGGGTCCTTGTACTCGTGGTTGTCCCGGTCGTACCCCCACGAGCCGTTCAGGGTGTGGCAGGCCTCCCACGTCACCGGGGCGCCGTCGCGTTCGAGCGGGCGGTCGGGCTGGTACTGCTCGGGGGTCACGTAGTCGCCGGGGACGCCCAGCCGGTCGTTGACGAGAATGCCGGGCCGCAACGTGCGTGCCATGGCGAGCAGCTCCTGCGAGCCCCACTCGTCAGGCCCCTTGCCCGGGTAGGTGAAGTCGAAGAAGAGCAGGTCGACCGGGCCGTAGCCGGTGAGCAGCTCCTCGACCTGTCCGTGCAGGTAGGCGCGGTAGCGGGCCATGTCCCGGGGCTCCCGCGCGGCCGGGGTGTCGCGCAGCGGGTGGTGGACGTCGACGGTGAAGTCCGGGTGGTGCCAGTCCAGCAGCGAGTAGTACAGACCGACCCGCAGCCCCTCGGCGCGCATCGCTTCGGCGAACTCCCGCACCAGGTCGCGGCCGGCCGCGCGCTGGGAGGTGTACGAGGTCAGCGCCGAGTCGTAGAGGCAGAACCCGTCGTGGTGCTTGGCGGTGAGCACCGCGTAGCGCATGCCCGCCGCCTTGGCCGCGCGGGCCAGCTCGCCCGCGTCGAACAGGTCCGGGTCGAACCGCTCCAGGTAGCGGTCGTACGCCTCCTGCGACATGGCCTCCCGGCTGCGCACCCACTCGTGCCGGGCGGCGAGGCTGTACAGGCCGAAATGGACGAACAGTCCGAAGCGGGCGGTCTCGAACCACTCCGTGGACGCTGTGGACTCGGGCACGGCAACTCTCCTGGCACGGTCGGACGTTCTCACCGGTTTGTCGATGTCTACCATCGAACGGCCCTTCGTGCGGCCGGCCCGCGGTGCGGACGGTGAACGGCCGGCCCGCCCGGAACCTGACAGGCTCCGGGCGGGCCGGAACCCGACAGGCTCCGGGCGGACCGCTCCAGCTCTCAGCCCGCGGGCAGCCGCCAGGTCTGCTGCGCGGAGCCCGCGCAGGTCCAGATCTGGAGCCTGGTGCCGTTCGCGGAGCTGGCACCGGTCGCGTCCAGGCACCGCCCGGACAGGGAGTTGACCAGCGTGCCGTCGGACCGCGGCGTCCACTTCTGCCCGGCCGAGGCGTTGCACACCTGGAGGACGACCGGGGTGCCGCTGGCGGTGCCGTCGCCGGACACCCCCATGCAGTCACCGAGCGTCTGGAGGGTGCCGTCCCGGGCGATGGACCACTGCTGGGAGACGCCCGTGCCGCAGGTGTTCAACTGCACCGGCGTACCCGCGGCGTTGGTGGATCCGGAGCCCGCCAGGTCCACGCACTTGCCGCCGATGCCCGTCACCCGTCCGGCAGGACCCGGCGCCGGTACCTGCCAGCGCTGGTTGTCCGAGCCCGCGCAGGCCCAGATCTGCAACGGGGTGCCGTTGGCCGAGCTGGGCCCGGTGGCGTCCAGACACGTGCCCGACTTCTTCGACACCAGCCCGTGGTCGGCGGCTGGCTGCCACTGCTGGGCGGACGAGCCGTCGCAGGCGGCCAGCACGGCACGCGTGCCGTTCGCGGTGCCGCCGCCGCTGAGCGCCATGCACCTGCCGAGGACGCGCACCGTGCCGTCCGGGGCGAGCGTCCACTGCTGTGAGGTGCCGGTGCCGCAGGAGTTCAACTGCACCTGCGTGCCGGGCGCGTCGGTGGATCCGGAGCCCGCGAGGTCGGCGCACTTGCCGCCGTAGCCGGCGATCCGGCCGGTGGGCCCCTGCACGGTGGGCAGCTGCCACACCTTGGCGTCGGTGACCGGACCGCAGTTCCACAGCCACATGAGCGCGCCCACGGCCGACGAGGTGTCCTTGACGTCCAGGCACCGGCCGGACAGGTCGTTCACCACACCGCCGTCGGGTCCCGCGTGCCACCGCTGCGCCGCCGAGCCGTCGCAGATCTCCAGTACCACCTGGGTCCCGTTGTCCGCGGTGCCGCCCCCCTCGGGCGTCATGCAGCGCGAGTCGAACAGGCGCAGCGTGCCGTCCTGGGCCACCGTCCACTGCTGGGACTCGGCGGTGCCGCAGGTGTTCAGCTGGAGCTGGGTGCCCGGTGCCGCGCTGCCGCCGTCCGCATCGGCGCACATGCCGCCGATGCCGGTGAGGTGCCCGCGCGGCCCGGCGGGGGCCGCGGGCGGGTCGAACCGCTGACCGGTCACCGAGGTGTCACAGACGCGGGTGACCAGGGGAGTGCCGTCCGCGGTCGCCGATCCGCGCACCTCGGCGCAGAGTCCGGAGGCCTGGTTGACCAGGGTGCGGCCGGAGCCCGCCCGCCACTGCTGGACCGCGGACCCGTCGCAGGCCGCCAGCACCAGCGCGGTGCCGGGCGTCGAGCCGCGGCCCGCGGGCATCGCGCACTTGCCCTGCACCCACAGCGAGCCGTCGCGGCCCGCGATCCACTGCTCGTCGGCGCTCCCGTCGCAGGCGCCGGTCTGCACCGGGGTGCCGTTGGCCAGGCCGCCCGCGTGCCGCACACAGGTGCCGCCGACCGCCGCGAGGGTGCCGACGGGTCCGGCGGGCGCGGGGGAGACCGGGAAGTCCAGGCCGATCGACGTCCTGCCCAGGTGCCGGGGCAGCACCGCGGGCGCGCCGCCCACCTGCTGGAAGGGCAGCGAGGTGACGGGCGCCGACTGGCGCTCGATCAGGTAGGCGTGCCCGGCGCGGGCGGGCAGGGTGAACTGCGAGCCGGTGGAGAACGGCACGACCGTGCTGCCGTCGGCGGCGTCCACCACCCCGGCCGGCTGACCGGGCCAGGGGTTGCGGGTGACGAAGGAGGCGTCCCGCCCGGCTTCGAGGACCACGGTCACCGGTGTGCCGCCGCGCGTCTGCACGTCCACCTTCGCGCCGTCGTGGACGGTCACCGTGCCGTCCACGTCCCAGTCCGCCGGGACGGCGGGGGCGATGCGCAGCACGTCGTCGTAGTCCTGCACGAGCGCCTCGTTCACCGCGGCGGCGATGACCCCGCCGCTCTCGCTGTACGGCTCGTTGCCGCGCAGCACGTTGTTGTTGCTCGCCAGACCGGAGGGGTACAGCTGGTTGGACACGTTGTAGAGCAGCCCCTCCTCGACCGCGTCCGCCTTGCCGAGGCGGGCCGCCTGGAGGGCGTCGAAGCTCCAGTTGGCGTCGTGCGGGTACTGGCGGTGTGTGAAGGTCCGGTCGGCCAGCGTGTGCAGGTCGCCCGAGTCGCCGATCAGGCCGTAGGGCCAGACCGGTTCCAGGTCCAGGTTCTCCGAGTTGTGCGTGGGCGCGGCCGGCTCGGCGGAGACGGCGATGACGTCGTCCCCGGCGGCGTCCGCGTCCGGACCGAGGACCTTGGTGTGGGTCGCGGCGTCCGTGCGCGGCAGCGGGGGCAGCTTCTTCTGGGCGGCCGTCAGCTGCGTGACGAGGTCCGCGTCGGTGCCGAGGGCCTTGGCCGCCGAGACCACCACGGGGAACAGCGCCTGCATCGCGGCGACGTCCGTGACGGGCTCCTCGACGTCCCACTGCGTCTCGTGCGCGTTGGCCCGGGTGTGCAGCAGGCCGTCGGCGCCGGTGGTGGCGTACGACAGCAGGAACCGGGCGCTGGAGCGCATCAACGGGTAGGCGTCCTGGAGGAACGCGAGGTCGCCGGTGGTCCGGTACTGCTGCCACAGCGTCAGGGACACCTCCGCGCCGGTGCTGACCGTCTGCGCGTTGTACGAGGTCACGCTCGCCTCGCAGGAGGCGTTGCCGGTGCCGCCGTCGAAGTAGCCGTTGCCGTTGAAGCGCATCGTCTCCGGGACGCAGGCGCCCGGGTGCCCGGGCATGTGGTCCTTCGTCCACGCCTCGATCGCGGCCAGGTTCGACGTGTAGAGCCGGTAGAACGGTGTGTTGAGCTGCCCGGCGCCCGAGGTGACGTTGGCGGCGGTCTGCATCCGCAGGTTCCACCACCAGTAGCTCTCCGGGGACCAGTCGTGCTGGTCGCGGGAGAAGGCGAACAGGTCGGCCACCCCCGCCTGGGTGCCCGGAAGGCTGCCCCGGCTGCTCGCCGCCGCCTGGTAGAGGTGGATTGTGCGCAGGTTCTCGACGTACGGTCCGGTGCCGTCCGCCGACTCGATCTTCATCGTCCCGGTCTTCGACCAGAAGTCGTGCCACCAGGCCAGGTGCGGATCGAGCAGGCTCGCGCCCGGCGCGGTGGCGTCACCGCCGAGGTAGGACGTGGCCGCCGCGGTGGCGTCGCCGCCCGCCCAGTGGGGCGCGGCCACGACGACCCGGAAGCTGCCGTCGGCGGCGGGCTTGAACGACACCCGCACCGAGTCGCCGTCACGGACGGAGGACGTCACCTCGCGGCCCGATGCCGTGATCGCGAGCAGACTGCCGTACGTGTCCCCGGTGCCGTCGGTGCCGGAGTCCTGCCAGGTCTCGGCGAGTGCGGCGACCGGTCCCGACGCGGCGGCCGAGGGCGACCGCCCGTCCCACAGGTCCCCGTCCACCGTCTGCGGGGTGTCCGGATCGGCACCGGTGACGTCCACCACGAGTTCGTCGCGGTCCGCGCGGGTGTAGACGGTCGCCGTCATCCCGCCGCCGCTCTCCCTGAGCACACCGTCGTACAGGTCGAGCCGGGCGGAGAAGTCGTCGGCCCCGGTCAGTGCCTTCAGCCCCGGGACGGACACCTGGCCGGGCGACTTGCGGTCCGGGAAGGTGTCGGCACGGTTGAGCTGGGCCGTGAACCCGTTCGCGGCCCAGACCGCGGCGCCCATGACGCCGTTGCCCAGCGGCATCGACTCGGCCGGTTCGGTGCCGGGCCTGCCCAGCACCACGTCCGAGCGGCGCACGACACCGGCCCGGTCCACCTGGAAGGCGCCGTTCTGCCAGGCCGTCGTGGTGGTGGCGGCGGTCCGCGCGGTCGCGGTGGGGGCGGTGGCGGCCGTGCCGGCGCCGGCCGCGGAGGCGGGCAGCAGGGCCGCCAGGACCAGGGCGGTCAGCGCGCCCGGCAGCAGAGCCGCCCGCAGTGCTCCGCGGGGCCTCCCTCGGGAGGCTTGTGTAATCTCTCTCACACCTCGTGCAACGTGTGCGTGCACGCGAGGGTTCACATCCGCCCCGCGCACGTCCGGCACGTGCTGACCTGCGCGGATATGTGCCGCCCGGCAGGACCGCTGCGTCATTTGACTGGGGGTGCCGCCCGCCCGGCGGGTCACGGTGCCCGGCCGCCGCCGAAATCGTGAGTCATCAGACGGATACCGCCCGGGCCGCGGACGCCCATCCTCGAAGAGCGGCCCGGCACCCCGCGGACGGAGCCCGGCCCGGCGCCACCGCCGGCGCATCGCGTATCGAAGGGAAACCCATGGCGTTCATCACGGTCGGCCAGGAGAACACCACCGACATCGACCTGTATTACGAGGACCACGGCACCGGACAGCCGGTCGTCCTCATCCACGGATTCCCGCTCAGCGGCGCCTCCTGGGAGAAGCAGTCCGCGGCGCTGCTCGACGCCGGCTACCGCGTCATCACCTACGACCGCCGCGGTTTCGGGCAGTCCAGCCGCCCCACCACCGGTTACGACTACGACACCTTCGCCGCCGACCTGAACACGGTCATCGAGACGCTCGACCTGACGGACGCCGTCCTCGTCGGCTTCTCCATGGGCACCGGCGAGGTGGCCCGCTACGTCGGCACCTACGGCACCGCGCGGGTCGCCAAGGTGGCCTTCCTGGCCTCGCTGGAGCCCTGGCTTGTCAAGAACGAGGAGAACCCCGACGGCGCGGCGCCCGCCGAGTTCTTCGAGGAGGTCTCCCGGACGGTGAAGGCCGACCGGTACGCCTATTACACCGAGTTCTACAAGGACTTCTACAACCTCGACGACACCCTGGGCACCCGCATCAGCGAGGAGGCCGTGCGCAACAGCTGGAACGTGGCCGCGGGCGGCGGCGCGTACGCGGCGGCCGCCGCGCCGCTGACCTGGGGCACGGACTTCCGCGCCGACATCCCGAAGGTCGACGTCCCGGCCCTCATCCTGCACGGCACCGCCGACCGCATCCTGCCGGTCGAGGCCACCGCGCGGCCCTTCCACAAGGCGCTGCCCGCCGCCGACTACGTGGAGGTCGAGGGCGGCCCGCACGGCCTGCTGTGGACCCACGCCGCCGAGGTCAACGAGGCGCTGCTCGCCTTCCTCGCCAAGTAGGCGGCGGGCAAGGGCGCCAGGGTCCGATCGTACGACCCTCGGGCGGATTGCCGTGGTTTCAGCAATGAGGAGGCCCGGCAGGCGGTCGCCTCCGAACCGAGCGAGAGAAGGTATGACAGTGCGTAGGACGGCGTTCAAGGGAGCGGCGGTCGTCGCGGCTGCGACGGCCATGCTCGGACTGGGCCTGGTGCAGTCCGCTGACGCGGCTCCCGCAAGTGCGCAAGGCTGCGCGGGGTCTGCGCGCTGGAGCCACAGCGAAGTACAGGTCGACAACTGCCCTGGTGACGGTGCGGCGAGCTGGGCGTGGCTCACGACACAGAAGTACGGCACCAATTACAAGGCCGAGGCGTGGTTCGCACTTGCGGACGGCAGCCAGAAGGTGCTGGGCGTGGAACCTGGGAAAGCGGTGAGTGTCGAGTACGGCCAGGACATCAGACAGGTGCAGATCTGCGAGTTCTACACCACGCTCATCGGCTGGCCTTCGATCCCGCTCCACCAGTGCTCGAACTGGTACAACGTCTGAAGACCAGCCGCACACCGCCCGTCGGGTCCGCTCACTGAGACGCACCTCCTGTCGGAGCGAACCACCGGCGGTTGAGACACATCGGCAGGGCCTCCTGGCAGCTCGGGGTGCGATTCGCGACCGAGCGGCACCAGGAGGCCCTGTGCCGCATTCGGCGGCCGTCTCGCCGTCGCCTCGTACAAGGCGGACCCGCCTCACCGATCTGCTCGGCGCACGCATCGCGGCACCGACTCCGCCACCCGCCTCAGCCACGCCTCGCCACGCCCGGAACGTCACCGGCACCGGCATCCGCTGCCCCCTGCGACCTAGCGGCTCCCGCTGCGCGTCTGTGACCGTCCGACGCCGTGCAGATAGGTGCCGACCACCACGTCGGCGGCCCGGGCGGCGCTGAGGTGGGTCTGCCGGCGGGCGGCCAGCTGGATCAGCTCGGGCAGCAGCGGTCCGGCCCATCCGTCGGGTTGGTCGGGGCGGAGGAGGCCTTCGGTGGTGGCGCGGTGGAGGAAGGTGTCGACCTCCTGGACCGAGCGGTCGCGGCGTGCGCGTACGGCG
>NZ_JBEYJA010000078.1:0-21622 GCF_040703815.1 Streptomyces sp. NPDC006743
GCAGGGGGGTGCCGATGACGGGGATGTCGACGGGGCCGGACAGGTCGTGGCAGGTGGCGTCGACCGTCGCCTCGGTGGGCCCGTAGAGGTTGAAGCAGCGGGTACGCCGCTGGCCGCGCAGCGCCTGCCACAGCGACGGCGAGACCGCCTCACCGCCCACCATGACCATGGACGGTGCCCATGAGCCCTCCAGGAGCCCACTGTCCAGCAGGAGTTCGAGCTGCGACGACGTCGTGTCGATGACGTCGATCCGGTGCTCCCGGACGAACCGGACCAGGGCCGGGGGATCGCGGCGCACGTCCTCGGACACGATGAACAGCTCGTGTCCGGCCAGCATCCAGCTCAGCTGCTCCATGGACGCGTCGAACGTGAAGGGCGCGGTCAGCGTCACGCGCTGCTTCCTGCCCTCGCGCGGCACGCCGCCGGCGCCCGCGGCATCCGGGTCGTGGCCGAGGAAGGTGGTCTGCAGGGTGCTGACGAGGTGGTTCACGGAGCGGTGCTGGACGGCGACACCCTTCGGCGCGCCCGTCGAGCCGGAGGTGTAGATGATGTAGGCGGCCTGGTCGGCGCGGACCTGCGGCGCGGGCACCGGGCCGTCGGCCAGGGGCTGCCGCGGGTCGACGTGGACGCGGCCGGGGCCGGCGGGCAGGCCGCGGGTGATGACGACGGAAACCCCGGCGTCGTCCAGGACGTAGGCGGTGCGGTCGGCGGGCCACTCCGGGTCCAGGGGCACGTAGACGCCGCCCGCCCGCATCACGGCCAGCAGGGCCACGATGCTGTCGGCGGAGCGCGGCAGACACACCGCGACCGGCGTCTCGGCGGTGACCCCGAGGCCGGCCAACGTCCGGGCCAGCGAGGCCACCTGAGCGTCCAGCTCGGCGAACGTGAGTCTCGTCTCCCCGTACGTCACAGCGGGCGCGTCCGGTGCCGCCCGCACCACGTCGGCGAACCGCTCCGGCACGCTGCCCGGCCCGCCGGGCACCTCCTCCGCCCGCCCGGACCGGCCGAGGAGCATGCGCCGTTCGGCCTCGCCGGACAACGGCAGCTCGCCGATCGGGTGGCCCGGGTCCGCGGCAGCGGCCCCGAGCAGCGTCAGATAGTGGTCGACCAGCACGTCCATACGGGGACGGTCGAACAGATCGGGGCAGTAGTTCAGGATCCCCCGGTACGATCCGTCGTCGGTCCGCTTGATGTCCAAGGACAGGTCGAACTGCGAGACGGACTCGCGGACCGGGTACCTCTCCACCTTTGCCCCGGGCAGTGCCGGCCGCGCCGCCGGCGTGCTCAGCAGCTGGAAGGTGACCTGGACGAGGGGGTTGTGACTGAGGTCGCGCTCGGGCGCGAGCGTCTCCACCAGGGCCTCGAAGGGCAAATCCTGATGGGCGAAGGCACCCAGCGCGGCCTCACGCACCTGCTCCAGGAGTTCCCGGAAGGACAGGCCGGGGGCACAGGTCACGCGCAGGGGGAGTGTGTTGACGAAGAAACCGATCAGGGGTTCCGTCTCGGCGCGCGTACGCCCCGCCGCCGGCACACCCACCACGATGTCCTCGTGCCTGGCATACCGCGCCAGCAGCACCTGGAAGGCGCCGAGCAGCGTCATGAACAGGGTGACGCCCTGCTCCCGGCCCAGCTCCTCCAGAGCGCCGACCAGTGCGTCGGGCAGTGCGAACTCGACCGTCTCGCCCCGCTCCGACTGGACGGCGGGACGCGGATGATCCGCCGGCAGCCGCAGCACCGAGGGCGCGCCGTCCAGAGCCCGCTTCCAGTACGCGAGCTGCTCCTCCTGGACCGCGCCGCTCATCCAGTCCCGCTGCCACACGGCGAAGTCGGCGTACTGGACGTCGAGTGGAGGAAGTCCGGCGGGAGTTCCCGTGACGCACTCGCGGTACAGCCGGCCGAGTTCTTCGACGAGCACCCCCACGGACCACGCGTCGGAGACGATGTGGTGCGTGGTGACCACCAGCAGATGCTCGTCGTCCGCCAGCCGGGCCACCGCCACGCGCAGCAGTGCGCCGTCCTTCGGCCGGAACGGGGTCTGCGCCTCCGCCGCCACCAGCCCGCGCGCCGACTCCTCCCGCTCGGCGGGCGACAGCGCCGTCAGATCGACCCGCGTCAGGGCAGCCGCACGCCGCGCGCCCGGGCCGTCCGCGGCATCGATGACCTGGTACGGCACACCGTCCCGCTCGACGAACGCGGTCCGCAGCGTCTCGTGCCGTCCGACCAGCATCCGCAGCGCCCGACGCAGCGCGTCCAGGTCGAGCCGTCCCCGTACGCGGAAGGCGTCGCACATCGTGTAGAAGGCGCTGTCGGGCATCAACCGGCTCAGGAACCACAGGCGTTGCTGCGCGAACGACAGCGGCAGCGGCCCACTCCGGTCCACCGGCCCGAACGCCGGCTCCCCGCGGCCGTCCTGGCCCCCGGCCTGTTCGGCCCGCACCAGGGCCGCCAGCTCCTCGACCGTCGGCGCGTCGAACAGGGCCCGCAGCGGCAGCTCGACACCGAGCACCTTCCGCAGGCGCGCCACCACCTGGACTGCCAGCAGCGACTTGCCGCCCAGGTCGAAGAAGCGGTCCCGCACGCCGACCCGGTCCACGCCGAGCACGGCGCACCAGACCTGCGCCACGACCTCCTCCACCGCATCGCGTGGCGCCTCATGGGGGAGGGGCCGGTGTGCGACCTCGTCCGTGTCCAGCACAAGACGATTGCCGGACAGGAGCGGCAGGATCAGGTGGAGAAACTCCGCCCCGGCCGGAACCCCGGCGCCCGGATCGTCGATATAGCGCGCCAAATCGGCGTAGGAGACCGCCGAATAACGGGTGCTTTCGTCAGCGGGCGCCGTATAAAGCATGTAGGCGCTTCCCGGAAGGGGCCCTGCGGTGCGGGGTGAGGGGACAACGGGAGGTGACTGCGGCTCGTCGTCCAGGAAACAGACGGTTGCGTCGCCGGTGAATTCCGGAGCTGCGGCACGGGTGGTGACGAGGACATCGGGGGCCGCGCCGGCGAGGATCTCGCGCAGCCGCCCGGTCGGGGTGCGAGGGTCGGCGGGAAGGCATACGGCACCCAGTTTCAGCACCGCACACAGCGTGGCGACGAGGTCGGGATCGCGCGGCAGGACCACCGCCACCAGCGTCGAGGGGCCGGCCCCGGCGGCCGCCAGGCGCGCGGTGACCGCCTCGGTCCGCCGGTTCAGCTCCCCGTAACCGGTCACGGTCCCCTGATACAGGACCGCGCTGCGCTCCGGTGCGATCGTGGAATGCCGTTCGAAGCCGGCTGCGGCTGCGCTTTGCCCCGCGAAATCGGTGCCTTCATTCGTCACGATGATCCCCCGCACCACCGGAAACCGGAAAATCCACAGTAAGAATTCAAGGTGTCTGAGGTAATTCCCGTCCATGATCCCTACGGGTGCAATGCGGAAGAAGGCGCTTTCCGGTCAATGTGCGGCCTTGGGATATGCTGATATGTCTTCCCGTTCTCCTGGGTCCGCCCATGGCCGAGCGGGCCGGTGAGGCCGGCGGAACGGCTGGATCTCGTCCCTGGCGGGACTGGTTCGTCCGGCAGGAGCGGACGCACGTCGTGGACCCGGCTGCTGCCCCGGCAGGAACACCCGCACGCCAGGACCGACTTCGAGCACGACGGCCGGTCACCGCGGTCAGGCCGGTGATCCTCGGCTACCGCGGTTACCCGTGGCCGATCCGCCGCCTGGCCTGCCGCCGCAGTGGCCACCGGCACCTGCCCGTGCGCGGTCTCCAGGAGATCGGCAGCACGGCCACGCCGTTCTGGTGGCCGGCGAGGACCTGGACCGCTGCCGCCTCGTCAGGGACGTCATCGGCCCAGTCCCCGGTCTCGCCGTGCGCGCCGCAGCCGTACGCCGGCGCATGGCGGACGTACGGCGTGTGCCACCCCGCCCGGATCCGCGAGCACGGCGTCGGCCTGCCGCGGGTCACGGAGTGGACTCGGGACACCCGGCCCGACCTGGCGGAGCGCCTCGCGGCGGGTCGGCGGTCATCGGCGCTGAGCACGCCGCGGAGCGAGCGGCATCATGTGCTGTCGCGGACGCACCGGATGAGACGGCTGCTACTTGCAGATGAGGATGCTGTCGCAGTAACCGATTCCCTTGGGGGCGGGGGTGGTGTGAGGGAGGTCTTTCCGGCTGTTCAGAATGTAGTACCCGTCGGCCGGCCCGTTGCCCGCACCGATGACGGTCATCGTCTGTTCGCCCATCTCCTCGTGCATGGGGGCGACGACGGAGTCGTACAGCGCGACGAAGAGGTTGTACAGCTGGAAGCTGTCGACGTGGACCACGCGGTAGCTCCGCGGGTCGGGCTGCGGTGGATTCTTCTCCTCGTCGGAGCCGGTCACCGTGGTCAACCGGTTGGGCCAGCTCTTCAGATCACCGGCGACCGTGCCCGCTTGACGGGCTTTGTCGATTTCTGCTCTCACCCCTTGGCGCACGGCGGACATGTGGATGTGCAACTGGTCGTGGGAGCGGGACCCGGCCGCGTTGATCCCCAGTCCGACGGTCCCCCATCGCGGTTTCTTGAACCAGTAGTCGGCTCGCTCCGCAGCTGTCTGCCAGTAGTTGTTCCTGGCGAGTGGGCCGGATATGAGAGCCGGGCACTCGATACCTCTGACGCGATCGGTGGGAACGAGGAGGTATCCCTTTTTCCCTTTGGACACCAGCCAGAAGGTACCGGCCGGTCTTTCTTGGCACTCCCAGGCCATTTTCCACAGAGAGTCCGGGTCGCCGGGGTCTCCGCACAGGATGTCGGAGGGTGCGGTGAGGGTGTTCTTCCCATGCTCGCCGGTCATGGCAGCACCTTTCAGGGTGATCGGCCGGGCAGCGGCGCGGGGCCGGCCGGGAGTGTCCCCGGACCGGTTCTGCCCATGGGGTCGAAGCGTCCGCTGCGGCCCGGTCGAAGGGACTTCGCGGTGGTCGGCGCTGCCGGGCCGCTGCGGCGCCGGTGCGGACGGCATCGTGCTGCCGCGGTGGGAGCCTGGCTCGCTCCCTCAAGGGCTTGACTCCGAGCCGTACCACCACCGTGTCACCAACCGCGAGGCGGCGCATCCGCTGTTGAATGAACGGCCGTCCGCGGGCCGGGGCGAGCGAGGATGCCGCCGATCCGCCTCGACTCGGGCCCGGGCCGCCGTCTGCCGTCCGCCGAGCGTGAGCGGACAGCCCCGCTGCGAGTGAGACGCTCGGTCGGCCTCACCGCCGGCCCGGCGGCGTCGCCCCGGCGGCTCATGCACCAGATGCCCGAACTGTCCGGGGACCTGGCCGTCGCCCAGCGGTCCGGCCCGGCGTCTCATGAACACGTCGCCCGCGCGGCGACCGGCCGGCCGGTCCACCCACCGCGGGACCGGCGCCGTGCCGCGGTCAGGGGGCCCGGCGGATCTGCCGGCGGCTACGAGCGGGGGTCCGGTCGGCGGCTCACCCGAGCGACCGGCGGCCCGGCTTTCGTTCAGCAGCCGGAGTCGGCGATGACGAAGTATCCGGGGCCCGTCTCCTTCAAGGTGTGGGTGACGGCCAGGGTGTACAGGCCCATGTTCTGGTCGGAGCCGTTGGCGTACGTGTAGCCGAGGCTCTGGTGGGCGCGGCCGGCCTTGACCTGGTTGTAGTTGTTGTCGGTGTGGCACGCGGGCGCTGGGCCCGAGCCGCTGGTCGTCGCGGTGACCGGCGCGGAGGCGGTGCCCACGGCCCCGGCGGAGTCGACGGCGGCGACGGTGTAGCTGTAGGACGTGCCCGCGGACAGCCCGGTGTCGGTGTAGGAGGTCGCGGTCGGCGAGCCGACCTTGGTGCCGTCGCGGTAGACGTTGTAGGAGGCGGCGCCGCTCACGGCGTTCCAGGACAGTGAGGCGGCGGTGTCGGTGGCCGAGGTGACCGAGACTCCGGAAGGAGCCGGCAGCGAGCCTTCGCCGCCCGAGCCGTCGGAGCTGTCCAGGCCCCAGAACTTCGCGGTGTGGTAGCTGGAGCAGATGGTGTCGAGGTAGTAGCTGCCGGTGCTGCCGCACTGGTCCGCGCCGGAACCGGGGTCGACGGCAAGGCCGTGGGCCATGCCGGAGACCGTGAAGAGGGCGACGGCGGGCTTGCCCGCGGCGTCGTTGTAGGTGGTCTCGGTGGTGTTGCCGGGCAGGCTCCGGGTGGCGGACGGTGTCTGGCCGATGCCCCGGACGTCGGTCCACTGGTCGCGCAGTTCGGTGCCGTTGACGGGGGCGACGGTGGTGTCGGAGGAGCCCTGCCAGATCGCGACGCGCGGCCACGGTCCGGTGTAGCCCGGGTAGGAGTTGCGGACCTTGTCGCCCCACTGTTTCGCGGTGAGGTTCTGGTTGCTGTACTGGCAGCCGGAGGCTGCGGTCTGGGTGGTGGCGCACTGCGCGGGGAGGCCGGAGTCGACGGCGCCGCCGGCGAACACGTCCGGGTAGTCGGCGAGCAGGTCGGCTGCCATGCCGCCGCCGGCGGAGAGACCGGTGACGAAGATCCGGCCGCGGTCGGAGCCGTACTGGGCCACGGCGGTGTCGACCATCTGCCTGACCGACGCCGCCTCGCCCTTGCCGCGGGTGTCCTTGGCCGCGTCGAACCAGCTGAAGCAGGACAAGCTGTTGTTGGCCGAGCTGGTCTGCGGGTAGACCACGGCGAAGCCCCACTGGTCGGCGAACTTCTGCCAGCCGGAGTGGGAGTGGTAGTCGCTCGCCGACTGGGTGCAGCCGTGCAGGGCGACGACCAGCGGCGCGTTGGCGGGCAGGCCGGCCGGGGCGTACTCGTACATCGCCAGGTTGCCCGGGTTCGAACCGAAGCTGGTCACCTGCTGGAGGGTGCCGGCGGCCGCGGCGGTGCCGGCGAGGGGCGTCATGAGGCTCATGCCGGCGGCGCTGCCGGCGAGTGCGGCGGCCACGGCGGTGCGCCGGAGAACCTCGCGCACGGTGGGGAAAGGCATGGGTCAGCTCCAATGAAGGGGAGGGATGGGGGCGGGCACGCCGACATGCCACGGCAGCGCACACGAACGACCGGGCTCGTCCCCTGCCTGTCGGGGCGCGACGCCGTGCCCCGGCAGGCTGACTTCCGGCTTGCTGACAGCGGACCGTACGACCGGCCCGCCGACCCGCGACATGGCAGCGGCGACCAGCGACACGGCGCCGGGAGTGGCGCGCACACACATGGCGTGCGCGAGCTGGTCGTGCCAGGCGGAAGACACCGCGGAGCAGAAACGGCCCGCGTGCCCCGGAACCGGGGACGGCACGCGTGCCCCGGGTCCCGGGGACGGCCCGCGTACCCCGCAGCGGCCGGACAGCCGTCGGCTCCGGCAGCGCAGACGTCCCTGAGTCGTGGCGCTGGTACCCACTTTGGGCCTCGCAAATATGTCTGCGTCCCACATGTCTCGACCCGGGGTTCCTCCTTACCGTGTTCCCCCATGGAAAGCACCAAGAGCTCCCTCGAGAGTTCGCCCCAGTGCGCCGAGCCCCTCGCCGGGACCGCCTCCGTCGCGGCCACCACCCGATTCCTCGCCGGCCGCAAGGCTTTGGTCACGGGCGCCGCCAGTGGAATCGGCCGGGCCTGCGCCGAGGGTTTCGCGTCGGCCGGCGCCGAGGTCTACGTCGTGGACCGGGCCGCGGAAGCCGCCAAGGAGGTCGCGGAGGCGATCGGCGGCACGGCTGTAGTGGCCGACCTCTCCGCCCCCGATGCCGTCGACGCACTGCCGGACGATGCCGACATCGTGGTCAACAACGCGGGCCTGCAGCATGTGGCTCCCCTCCAGGACTTCCCGCCGGAGCGCTTCACGCTGATACAGCGAGTGATGGTGGAGGCGCCGTTCCGCATCCTGCGACGCACCCTGCCGCACATGTACGCCCGCGGATGGGGACGGGTGGTCAACATCTCCTCGGTGCACGGCCTGCGGGCCAGCGCCTACAAGTCGGCCTACGTCACGGCGAAGCACGCCCTGGAGGGGCTGAGCAAGGTGGTCGCCCTCGAAGGCGCCCCGCACGGCGTGACCAGCAACTGCATCAACCCCGGCTATGTCCGCACCCCGCTGGTGGAGGCCCAGATCGCCGACCAGGCGGAGGCGCACGGCATTTCGGCGGCGGACGTGATGGAGAAGGTCTTCCTCGAGCGCACCGCGATCAAGCGGCTGATCGAACCGGCCGAGGTCGCCGAGGCGGCCCTGTGGCTGTGCACCGAGCGCAGCGGATACGTCACGGGCGTCTCCCTCCCCCTGGACGGTGGCTGGACGGCCCACTGACGGCCCCGGCCCGAGCCGCCTTCAAGCCGCCGGCCGTTCTTCCCGACCCCGGCGGGCGGATCACCAGGACAGCATCCGTCCGCCGGCCCCCGTGCCGCCCCCCTTTCCCGGTCCGCTCCACCCGCCCCGGCCGGGTCCGCTCATCCCACACTCCGAAACGGTGACACCATGACCAGCGCTCACAACGTCGTGAACGAAACAGGAACCCCGCGAACACCGGGCGGCCTGACCAGGATCGTCGTGGCCAGCCTCATCGGCACCACGATCGAGTGGTACGACTACTTCCTCTACGGGTCTGCCGCCGCGCTGGTCTTCGGGCGCGTGTTCTTCCCCGACTCCGATCCGCTCACCGGGACCCTGCTCTCCTTCCTCACCTACGCCATCGGCTTCGCCGCCCGGCCGCTCGGCGCCGTGGTGTTCGGGCACTTCGGCGATCGCGTCGGGCGCAAGAAGCTCCTGGTGATCAGCCTGCTGATGATGGGCGGCTCCACCGCGCTGATCGGCTGCGTGCCCGGCTACGACACCATAGGCGTCGCCGCTCCGCTGCTGCTGACGGCCCTGCGGCTGGTCCAGGGCTTCGCGCTCGGCGGCGAGTGGGGCGGCGCGGTGCTGCTGGTGTCCGAGCACGGCGACGCCCGGCGGCGCGGATTCTGGGCGTCCTGGCCACAGGGCGGCGCCCCCGCAGGCAACCTGGTCGCCGTCGGCGTCCTGTCCCTGATGACCGGTACGCTCAGCGACGACGCCTTCAACTCCTGGGGCTGGCGCGTGCCGTTCCTGCTCTCCGCGGTGCTGGTCATGATCGGGCTGTGGATCCGGCTGTCCGTCGACGAGTCGCCCCTGTTCAAGGAGGCACTGGCCAAGGCCGAGCAGCGCAAGGCCCGGCAGAGGAAGGACCAGCTGCCCTTCGTCGCCGTGCTGCGCCACCACTGGCGCGACGTCCTGGTCGCGATGGGCGCCCGGATGGCCGAGAACATCTCCTACTACGTGATCACCGCCTTCGTCCTCACCTACTGCGTCGAGCACCTCCACATCGGCAAGCAGACCGCCCTCAACGCGGTTCTCATCGGCTCCGCCGTGCAGTTCTGCCTGATCCCGCTGTTCGGCGCCCTCTCCGACAAGATCGGCCGCAAGCCGGTCTACCTGGTGGGCGCGGTCGGCGTCGGCGCATGGTCCTGGGCCTTCTTCGGCCTGCTGGACACCAGGGCCTTCCCCGCACTCGTCCTGGCCGTCACCGTCGGCCTCGTCTTCCACAGCGCCATGTACGCACCGCAGGCGGCCTTCTTCTCCGAACTGTTCGCCACCCGGATGCGCTACACCGGCGCCTCCATCGGCGCCCAGCTCTCGTCGGTGGCCGCCGGCGCGCCCGCCCCGCTCATCGCCACAGCGCTGCTCGGCTCCTACGGCAGCTCCGTCCCGATCTCGGTCTACGTCGCCCTGTCCGCCGTGATCACCGTCGTCGCCGTCGCCGTCGCCCGGGAGACCCGAGGCAGCGACCTGGCCGCCGTCGAACCGGACGCGGACACCGCACGAGCCGCCGCGGACCGGCAGACCTCCCCTGCCGGCTGACAGCCGAGTGCCGGGTGCCTGACCGTGGACCGCGTCCGCCCGGTCAGGCACCCGGCCACCCTTCCGCGTCACATCCCCGCCCACTCCCACCGACGGTCCGCCCATGCCAGACAAGACCCCGTCCACAGCCTCCCACCTGCGCCGGCTGTTCGAACTCCTCGCCGCCGACGCCCCGCCCGAGGACTTCGACGCCGTCGTCACCGCGGCGCGGCGCGGCGGCGCCGGTCCCCAGGACGTCACGGAGGTCGAGCAGGCCGCTGCCGCGGCACTGCGCGTGCGCGGCACACTGCGCCAGCACCGGCGGCGGGAGGCGGAGCTGACCGCCCTTTTCGACACCGCCGGGGACCTCGCGGCACTGCGCGACCTGGACGCCGTACTGCGCTCGATCGTCCGGCGCGCCCGGATGCTGCTCGGCACCGACACCGCCTACCTCACCCTCCCCGACGAGACGGCCGGGGACACCTACATGCGGGTCACCGACGGTTCGGTGTCCGAGCTGTTCCAGAACCTGCGGCTCCAGCTCGGCGAGGGCCTCGGCGGGCTGGTCGCGCAGACCGCGCGCCCCTACGCCTCGCCGGACTACCGCACCGACGAGCGCTTCCGCCACACCGGCAGCATCGACGCCGGTGTCCTGGACGAGGGACTGGTCGCCATCCTGGGCGTGCCGCTGCTGCTGGGGTCCGGCAGCGGCGGCAAGGTCATCGGCGCGCTCTTCGCCGCCGACCGCGCGCCCCGGACCTTCTCGCCCGACGAGGTCGCCCTGTTGTGCTCTCTCGCCGACCACGCCGCCATCGCCATCGACACCGCCAAGGCGATGGCCGACGCACGGGCCGCGCTGGCCGAACTGGCCGAGGCCAACGCCGTGATCCGCGAGCACTCCGCGGCCATGCAGCGGGCCGAGGAGTCCCACGACCGGCTCACCGACCTGGTGCTGCGCGGCGGTGACGTACCGGACGTGGCTGCCGCTGTCGCCGGTCTGCTGGAGGGGGAGGTCACCGTCCACGACAGCGCCGGATGGCCGCTCACCGCGACCGTCCGGGACGGCGGCCCGGGCGGCGGTGGCGCGGAAGCCGGGGGCCAGGGGAGCGACGCCCGCACGGCCGCCGCGCTGGTGGCCGCCGCCGAGGAGTCGCGCGCCACCGCCCACGCGGTGCTGCGCGACGGACGCTGGGTGTGTGCGGTGCTGGCAGGGCAGGAGTTGCTGGGCAGCCTGGTGCTGCACGGCCGGCCGGACCTGGAGGGCCCCGACAGGCGCCTGTTCGAGCGTAGCGGTGTCGTCACGGCACTGCTGCTCCTGCTGCGGCGCTCGGTCGCCGAGACCGAGAACCGGGTCCGCGGTGACCTGATGACCGATCTGCTCAACGCCCCCGACCGGGACCCCGTCGGCCTCGTGGATCGCGGCCGCCGTCTGGGCGTCGAACTGAACCGGCCGCATCTGCTGGTGGTCGCCGAGGCCGGTGCCGCGGTGCGGGAGCGGCTCGCGGGCGCCGCCCTGCAGTACGTGTTCGGCAGCGGCAGTGTCAGCACCGAACACGCCGGGGCGGTGGTGATGCTGCTTCCCCATGACGGCGACGGGCCGGGTGAGGCCGCCCGCGCTGCCGCCGGGCAGCTCACCCAACTGACCGGCGCACCGGTCACGGTGGCCGGCGCCGGACCCGCCGCCGGACCGAGGGCCATCGCGGACGCCTACGCCGAGGCGGCGCGCTGTCTGCGCGCCCTGCGGGTCCTCGCCCGTGACGGCACCGGCGCGTGCGCGGCCGAACTCGGCTTCCTCGGCGTGCTGCTGGGCAAGGACCACGATGTGGAGGGGTTCGTCCACGCCACTCTCGGGCCGCTGTTGGAGTACGACGCCCAGCGCGGCACCCAGCTGGTCCGCACCCTGCACGCCTACTTCGGCTGCGGCGCAAGCCTGACCCGGGCCAAGGAAGAGCTGCACGTGCACGTCAACACGGTCGTGCAGCGACTGGACCGCATCCAGGCGCTGCTGGGACCCGGCTGGAACAGCCCCGAGCAAGCCCTGGAACTGCAACTCGCCCTCCGGCTGCACCTGCTGTGGAGCGACTGACACCCCGGACACGCCTCATGGCGGGGGCCTGTCAGGAAGCTCGCCGCGGAGCGGACCCGTCGGACCGTGCTCCGCCGGACAGGGCCGCGCACCGTCGAACGGACGGGACGCCTACGCGCTCACCGGCTGGTCCTCGGCCGAACGGTCCTGGACCAGCAGCGGGGCGGCAGTGGCGGCCGCGACCTCCTCCTCCGTGACGCCGGGAGCGGTCTCGACCAGCCGCAGTCCCCCGGGAACCACGTCGATGACGGCCAGGTCGGTGATGATCCGGTGGACGACCCGGCGTCCCGTGGCGGGCAGGGTCAGCTCCTGGACGATCTTGGGCGTCCCGTCCTTGGCGGTGTGCTCCATGACCACGATCAGCCGGCGCGCGCCGTGGACCAGGTCCATCGCCCCGCCCATCCCCTTGACCATCTTCCCGGGGATCATCCAGTTGGCCAGGTCGCCCCCGGCCGACACCTGCATGCCACCGAGCACCGACACGTCGATCCGGCCGGCCCTGATCATGCCGAACGAGAAGGCCGAGTCGAAGTACGACGTCCCGGCGACGGTGGTCACCGTCTCCTTCCCGGCGTTCACCAGGTCGGGGTGTTCCTCGCCGGCGTACGGGTAGGGGCCGACCCCCAGGATGCCGTTCTCCGAGTGCAGCACGACGTGCACACCCTCGGGCAGGTGACCGGGGATGAGCGTGGGCAGGCCGATGCCCAGGTTGACGTACTGGCCGTCGCGCAGTTCCCGTGCGGCACGGGCGGCGAGCTGGTCCCGGTCGAGCGGCATCGTCAGTTCTCCTCGGTGGCGGTGGCGGTGGCGGTGGCGGTGGCGGTGGCGGTGGCCGTGGCGGTGCGCGTGACGGTCGTACCGCTGTGAGCGGCGCCGCCCGCGGAGGCGGCCCGAGAGGGACGTACGGTACGGCGCTCGATGCGCTTGTCCAGCGACGGGTCGGCGGCGACCACCCGGTCCACGTAGACCCCCGGCAGATGAACCGCGTCCGGCGGCAACTCGCCCGCCTCGACGATGCGTTCGGCCTCGACCACGGTGAACCGCCCCGCCATCGCGCACAGCGGGTTGAAGTTGCGTGCCGCCGCGTGGAAGACGCAGTTGCCGTGCCGGTCGGCGACCTCGGCCCGTATCAGCCCGAAGTCGGCCGTGATGGCCTCCTCCAGCACATGGCGGCGGCCGCCGAACTCCCGTACCTCCTTGGGCGGCGAGGCCACCGCGACGCTGCCGTCGGGGGCGTAGCGCCAGGGCAGGCCGCCGGACTCCACCTGCGTTCCCACGCCGGCCGGTGTGTAGAACGCCGGGATGCCCGCACCGCCGGCCCGCAGCCGCTCGGCCAGTGTGCCCTGCGGCGTCAGTTCCACCTCCAGCTCACCGGCGAGGTACTGGCGGGCGAACTCCTTGTTCTCGCCGACGTAGGAGGAGGTCATCCGCGCGATCCGGCCCGCCCTCAGCAGCAGGCCCAGCCCCCAGTCGTCCACGCCGCAGTTGTTCGAGACCACCCGCAGACCGGACGTGCCGGCCTCGACGAGCGCGCCGATCAGCGTCGAGGGGATGCCGCACAGGCCGAAACCGCCCACAGCGAGCACCGCGCCGTCGGCGACGTCCGCCACCGCCTGTGCGGCCGAGTCCACCACCTTGTCCATGCTGTTCCCTTCCCCGTCGGGGATCCGTTCTGTTCGTCGACAGGTCACCGCCCGGCTGGCGGGGGAGACCGGTGGCCCTCACCTTGACGGCAGTTGGCGCCCCCGGCCATGTGTGCCATCACCATGACTGCGCTTCCATCAACGGTGGTCGACACCATGCCGTCCGCCGCACAGCGCTCCTATCGTTCCGGCCAACCATCCACCGCGATCGCATCGCCGCGGACTGCGGAACGCCGCTCCTCGCCAGAAGAGGGCGCCCGGACCGCCGCGTGCGGGCGACACATCCCAGGAGCCGGCCATCATGCGTTCTCACACTCGGGGCACCCTCACCAGCAGATCGGTGCCGATCCTCGCTCTGCTCGCGGCGGGCGCCCTGGTCACCGGCTGCTCCTCGGCCGGCACCGCCGGCACCGCCTCCGCCGGCGACAAGGCGTCCGACCCGGTCGAGGTCGGCCTGGTCTACTCCCGCAGCGGACTGCTGGCCACCTACGGCAAGCAGTACGAACAGGGCTTCAGAGCGGGCCTCGCCTACGCCACACACGGCACCGGCAAGGCCGGCGGTCACCCGGTCGTGGTCACCGAGCAGGACGACGCGGGCGACCCGGCGAAGGCGGTCGCCGCGGCCAAGACACTCGTCGGCAAGGGCTACAAGATCATCGCCGGGACCACCGACTCCGGAGTGGCCCTGCAGATGGCGCCGCTGGCCGAGCAGAACAAGGTGCTGTACGTCAGCGGCCCCGCCGCCACCGACGCGCTCACCGGCGTCAACACGTACACCTTCCGCTCCGGCCGCCAGTCCTACCAGGACACCCTGACCGCCGGCTCGCTGCTCGGCGACCCGAAGGGCAAGAAGGTCACCGTGCTGGCCCAGAACTCGGCGTTCGGGCAGGCCAACGTGGCCGCGGTGAAGGCCGTGCTCGGCGCGAAGGGCGCGCGGGTCGACTCCGTGCTGGCTCCGCCGAGCGCCACCGACCTCACCCCGTTCGCCCGCCAGACCGAGGCGGGCAAGCCCGACCTGGTGTTCGTCGCCTGGGCGGGCGCCACCGCACCCGCGCTGTGGACCGCGCTGAACCAGCAGGGCGTGCTCGACACCGGAAAGGCCGTCACCGGGCTCGCCGGCACCGCCTCGTACCCGGTCTTCGGAGCGGCCGGCGCCAAGATCTCCTTCCTCGCCCACTACTTCCCGGGCGCCGGCGGCGGCAACCCGGTGGAGAAGGCGATGCTCGACGGCATCACCAAGGCCGGCGGCACCCCCGACCTGTTCAGCCCCGACGGCTTCACCGCCGCCCAGATGGTCGTCCACGCCATCGAATCCGGCAGCGCCACCGACACCTCCGCCATGGTCAAGACACTGGAGGGCTGGAGCTTCGACGGACCCAAGGGCAAGGAGCAGATCCGCGCCGAGGACCACGCCCTGCTCCAGCCCATGTTCACCGCGAAGCTGAAGGGCACGGGCACCAGCGCGCAACCGCAGCTGGTCGACAGCGTGGAGATGGCGGCGGTCGCACCTCCCGTGAAGAAGGCGGCGGGCTGAACCGATGACCAACCCGAACACGGCGCCGCCGCGCGCCGACGGGCCCCCGGCCGCCGGTGAGGCCACCGTCTCACCGGCGCCCGCACCCGTCCTCGCACTGCGAGACGTCGGCTGGAGCGTCGGCGGCGCCACCATCGTCGAGTCCGTCACCTTCGACGTCCACGAAGGCGAGTTCCTGGCATTCATCGGCCCCAACGGCGCCGGGAAGTCCTCCCTGTTCAACCTGATCAGCGGCATCAACCCCGCCACTCGCGGCACGATCGAGCTGGACGCCACCGACATCACCACGGAGGCCGCCTACGCCCGCGCCCGACGCGGCCTCGGACGCACCTTCCAGACCTCCAGCCTGTGGCCGGGCATGACGGTCGCCGACCACGTGCGACTGGCCGCCCAGGCAGCCGGAGGCGGCTCGTACCGCGTCTGGCGGCGCGCCGACACCTACGCCGGACCGGTCACCCGCGTGCTGGCACGCACCGGACTGGCCCACCGCGCCGACACCCCCGCCGACTCCCTCTCGCACGGCGAGAAACGCAAACTGGAGCTCGCGGTCCTGCTCGTCGGCGAACCCCGGCTGATGCTGCTGGACGAACCCATGGCGGGCGTGAGCGCCGAGGAGGTGCCCGCCCTGACCGAGCTGATCCGCTCCCTGCACCGCGAAGAGGGCCGCACCGTCCTCATGGTCGAGCACCACATGGACGTCCTGCTGGGCCTGGCCGACCGGCTCGCCGTGATGCACCACGGCACGCTGCTGGCCCTGGACACGCCCGAGGCCGTGATGGCCGACCCCACCGTCCAGCAGGCCTACCTCGGGGAGGCGATGTGACCACCCCCGCAGCACCCCGCGCGAGCGCCCCGGCGACACCGCTGCTCACCGTGCGCGGCCTGCGCGTCGTCATCGGCGGCCGGCACATCCTGCACGGCGTCGACCTCGACGTGGCGGCCCGCGGAACCACCGCACTGCTCGGCCGCAACGGAGCCGGCAAGACCACCACCGTGCGCGGCATCCTCGGTCTCGTCCCGCGCACCGGCAGCGTCGTGCTCGCCGGGCAGGAGACGGTGCGCCTCGCCACCCACGCCCTGGTCCGCCGCGGTGTGGGCTACGCGCCCGAGGACCGGGGCGTCTTCGCCGCTCTCACCGTGGCCGAGAACCTGCGCCTGGCCGAGCGCCCGGGATCCGGCGAACCCGCCTACGGCCTGGTGCACGAACTCTTCCCCGAGCTCAAGCAGCGCGCCCGGCAGGCCGCCGGCACCCTGTCCGGCGGCCAGCAGCAGATGGTCGCCATCGCCCGCACCCTCCTCAACGGCAACCGGCTGATCATCGCCGACGAACCCACCAAGGGCCTGGCGCCCAAGGTCGTCACCGAGGTCGCCCAGGTGCTGGAACGTGCCGCCGAGGCCGTGCCCGTACTGCTCGTGGAGCAGAACCTCGCCCTGGTGCGCCGCCTCGCCCGGCACTGTGCGGTACTGGCGGACGGCCGCACCGTGCACCACGGTCCCGCTGCCGGTCTCCTCGCCGACCCCGAGGCGACCCGCAGCCTCCTGGGCGTCGGACACGGCGCAGCAGGCGGCCAGGGGGCCGAGGTCCATGCCGAGGCCCGCACTTCACGCCCCGCCGCACCAGCACACACCGCGGCACACCCCGCCGCCCGGACCACAGAGGCGGACGCCTGATGTCCACCATCGTCCTGCTCACCCTGACCGGGCTCGGCCTGGGCGCGCTGTACTTCCTGGTCGCCTCGGGCCTCTCCCTCATCTTCGGCCTGATGGACGTGCTCAACTTCGCCCACGGCGCCCTCATGTCCATCGGCGCGTACGGCACCTGGTGGGCCGCCTCCGGGCACCTGCCGGGTGCCGGACGCGCAGGCGCCGGCTTCGCCGTCGCGGTGGTCTTCGGCACCGCCGTCGGCACGCTGGCCGCGGTCCTGCTCGAACTCGCCGTCATACGCCCGCTGTACACGCGCCCCCGGGAGCAGATCCTCGCAACGGTCGGCATCGGACTGGCCGTACCGGCCCTGCTGTCCGCGGTCTGGGGCGCCGACGCCCGCCCCTTCCCCGGGCCCGAGGCGCTGTCCGGCACCTTCTCACTGCTGGGAGCCGACGTACCGCTGAACCGCCTGGTGCTGATCGCCGCCGCCCT
The DNA here is from genome assembly GCF_040703815.1 of Streptomyces sp. NPDC006743. Taxonomy (NCBI): domain Bacteria; kingdom Bacillati; phylum Actinomycetota; class Actinomycetes; order Kitasatosporales; family Streptomycetaceae; genus Streptomyces; species Streptomyces sp. NPDC006743. The sequence goes on from NZ_JBEYJA010000078.1 coordinate 17,180, forward strand.
CGCGGTCCTCGCCGCGCTCAAGCTGTTCCTCGGCCGCACCCGGCACGGCCTCGTGGTCCGCGCGGGCGTCGAGGACCGGGCCATGGTCACCGCGCTCGGCATCGACGTACGCAAGGCCTTCACCCTGGTCTTCGCCATCGGCGGCGCGGCGGCGGCCCTCGGCGGAGCGATCGGCGGCCTCTACTTCGGCTCCGTCGACCCCGGCCAGGGCACCTCCCTGCTGATCTTCGCCTTCGTGGTCGTCGTCATGGGCGGCATGGGCTCGCTCACCGGCGCCGCGCTCGCCTCGTTCACCGTGGGCCTCGTCCAGCAGTTCGCCAACTACTACACCAGCGCCGGACTCGGCGACCTCGCCGTCGTCGTCCTGCTCGCCGCCCTGCTGCTCGTCCGGCCGCGTGGGCTCACCGGGAGACTCGCATGACCACCGCCACACAGCCGCGCGGCGAGGCCCGCACGGCGGACCACCCCCGCGCAGGCCGCACCGAACGGCTGCGCCGGGCCACCCGCTGGTGGCCGGCCCTGCCGCTGGTGCTCCTGCTCATCGCCCCCTACAGCGCTCTGCCGCTCCCCGGCCTGCTGGACGGTCCCATCGGCAGCCCCGGCAACCTCCAGCTCCTCGCGCTGTGCCTGCTCTTCGGGGGCCTGGCCACCGGCTACGACCTCCTGCTGGGCCGCACCGGCCTGCTCTCCTTCGGCCACGCCCTCTACTTCGCCGCCGGCACCTACGTCACCAACACCGTGATGCTGGAGGCGGGCCTGCCGTTCGCCCTCTCCGCACCGCTCGGCCTGCTCGCCGGGGCGGCGCTCTCCGTCCTGCTGGGCGCGGTCAGCCTGCGGGTCAGCGGCATCGGCTTCTCCATGGTGACCCTTGCCTTCGCGCAGGCCGGCTCGATCCTGGTCCAGCGTGACCCCGGCGGCGTCACCGGCGGAGAGGAGGGCAGGGCCGCCCCCGCCGACAAGATGCCCGCCGCCCTCGTCGGCATCGACCACACCCCTGAGCTGTACTGGATCGCGCTGGCCTACCTGGTAGTGGTGCTGCTCGTCGTCGGCCGGGCGGTCCGCTCACCCACCGGGCGGGTCTGGGAGGGCATCAAGGAGAACGAGCGCCGCGTCGAAGTGCTCGGCCTGCGCCCCTACGGCTTCAAACTGACCGCCTTCGTCCTCGCGGGCGCGCTGGCCGCGCTCGGCGGCATCGTCCACCTGCTGCTGACCGGCGGCGCCACCCCGCAGACCACCACTTCCGACTTCACCCTGTCCCTGCTGGTGATGGTGGTACTGGGCGGCTCCGGCACCCGCTGGGGCCCCATGGCCGGCGGCATCCTGTACACCTGGGCCGACCACCGGCTCGGAGACCTGGCCAACTCCGGGGCCGTCGCCGACCTGCCCGCCGTGCTGCGGGTACCGCTCTCCCAGCCCCTGTTCCTGCTCGGCGCCCTGTTCGTCGCGGTGATATACCTGCTGCCCGGCGGCATGGCCCGGCTGCCGGCGCGGCTGCGCGCCGCACGCACCACCACAGCTCACAAGGAGGCGACCACGCCGTGAACCGAGCCAGGAGCGACGAGCACGAGGTGACGGAACACCGGGCCGCCGGCACACCTTCCTCCGGGGAGACGGCCGGTGCTGCCTCAGCCGGGGAACCGGGCGGCGCCTCATCGCCGCCGGAGGAGCTGCGGGTGCCGGTGCCCGGCGGTGACCTGGCCGTCCTGCGCTGGCCTGCGGCCGACCCGGACGCGCCGGTGGTGCTGGCGCTGCACGGCATCACCGCCAACGGCCTGACCTGGGCCCGGATCGCCCACCACCTGGCGGGCCGTGCCACCCTCCTCGCGCCCGACCTGCGCGGCCGCGGCGCGAGCGGCACGCTGCCCGGCCCGTACGGCATCGCGGCGCACGCCGACGACATGGCCGCCGTGGCGGACACCCTCGGCCTGGGACGGGTGGTGCTGGCCGGCCACTCCATGGGGGCCTTCGCCGCGGCGCTCACCGCGGTGCGCCACCCGGACCTGCTCTCCGCACTGCTGCTGGTCGACGGCGGCGTGGGCTTCCCCGTCCCGGAGGGCCTGGCCCCCGACGAACTGATCGCCTCCGTGATCGGCCCGGCCATGCGGCGGCTGTCGATGACCTTCCCGGACCGGCGGGCCTACCGCGAGTTCTGGCAGGAGCACCCGGCTTTCCGCGCCGCGTGGTCGCCGTGGGTGGACGCGTACATCCAGCGCGACCTGGTGGGGGAGGAGCCCGCACTGCGGTCCTCCTGCCGGATCGAGGCGGTCCGCACCGACGGTGTCGACCAGCTCGGCGGGGCGGTGTCCGGCGCCGTCCACCGGCTGCCCCGCCCGGCCGTGCTGCTGTGGGCCGAACGCGGTCTGATGGACGAACCGCAGGGCCTGTACGACGAGCGGCGGCTCGCCGCCGCGGGCCTGGATCCGGCGCGGGTGCGCACGCGGCTCGTCCCCGGCACCAACCATTACACGATCCTCGTGGGCGATGAGGGCGCACGTGTCGTGGCGCGCCACATGTTGGCCGAAGCGGGCCTGGGGGACACGGACGCCGGAGGCTGAAACGGCGCCGCAGGCGAGAGGAGCGGGGCTTTGGTGCGGTAGCCGGTGCCGGCGACGCTCCGGTCGCGAGGGCAGGAGTCACCTGCCGCACCGAGGGTTCGGCGCAGGTCTCGGCCATCGCGAACCTTGCCGCGGCCGACCGGTCACTGACGGTGGCGGACGGCGCACGCGACCCACCGGTCACCGAATCCGTGGTGGCCCCCTGGTGACTACGCGGCGTGGTGCTCGCTGCGCCGGGCAGGACGGCGAGTGCCCTGTCGGGTTCCGCATCGGGGGCCGGTCGCGGCCGGCCCGTCCGCGAGCCCAGCTCCCGGCCGCCCGTGATCCGGTGCCTGCGCAGGCGACAGAGCCGGGCCTGCACTGAAGACGTGCCCTTCACCACAAATTGGATGCTTCGGGATAGATGAGTGCCTATAGGTGGTTTCATAGCTGGTTGCTCCCTGCGGGCGAATCTGCTCCAGGGAACCAGGACCAGTGGCATGGGAGAAGCGTTTGATCACGGCAGGTAAACGACGCACCGGACTGGTGGCCGCGGCCGGAGCACTGGGCGGCGTGGTCGCCCTCACCGCCCTCGGCGGCACCAGCAGCGCCGCCACCGGCGCGAACGGCACCGGGAACCCCCAGGCTTCGCAGGCGCCGACGGCCCCCGCACCCGCCCAGGAGCCCTCCGACGCCCGCATATCGATCACCCCCGGGTCAGGCCTCCACGGCGTCGGAATCGACACCCCCGTCAAGGTCACCGTCGGCGACGGAACGCTCACCAAGGTGACCATGACCGCGGTCGCGGCCGGTACCGAGGTCCCGGGCACGCTGTCCGCGGACGGCACGTCCTGGAAGGCGACCGGGCCGCTGCACCGGGCCACCAGGTACCAGGTCGCCGCGGAGGCCAAGGACGCCAAGGGCCGCGCCGTCACCGAGAACGCGACGATCACCACGGTCTCCCCGGCCGACGACTTCGTCGGGCACCTCACTCCCGAGAACGGCTCGACCGTCGGCGTCGGCATGCCGGTGAGCTTCACCTTCGACAAGGCGATCCGGGACAAGGCCGCCGTGCAGTCGGAGATCCAGGTCAGCTCCAGCAGCGGCCAGCAGGTCGTCGGTCACTGGTTCGACGGCCACCGCCTGGACTTCCGCCCGAAGAGCTACTGGAAGCCCGGCTCCACCGTCACCGTGCGGATGAACGTCCACGGTGTGCGCAAGACGGTCACGCTGAAGATCGGCCGGAGCCAGATCAGCACGGTCGACGCCAAGACCAAGCGCATGACCGTCGTACGGGACGGCAAGACGATCAGGACCATCCCGATCTCGTCCGGCAGCCCCGAGCACCCGACGTACAACGGTCGGATGGTCATCTCCGAGAAGTACCCGCAGATCCACATGAACGCCTCGACCGTCGGCCTCACGAGCAAGGACGGCAAGCCGGCGTACGACATCCAGGCCGTGCCGCACGCCATGCGCCTGACCGACTCGGGCACGTTCCTCCACGGCAACTACTGGAGTGCCGACTCGGTCTTCGGCAAGGCCAACACCAGCCATGGCTGCGTGGGCCTGAAGGACATCAGGGGTGGCGGGGACGACACGCTGCCGGCCGCCTGGTTCTTCGACAACTCGATGATCGGCGACGTCGTGATCGTCAAGAACTCCGGCGACACGGCCACGCCGGCCCCGGACAACGGCTTCAGCGACTGGAACATGTCGTGGAACGACTGGGTCGCCGGCAGCGCGACCCAGTGACACGCACGTCGCCGCGCGTGTCCGGCCGGGCATCCCTCCCGTCGGGGGGGGGGGGGGGCCCCCCCCCGGGCCGCCGCCGCCACCGCCCGGCGCCCGGGACGCCCACGGCACGCCCAGCCACGCCGCCGCGCGCCCACACCAGGCACTCGGCCGC
>NZ_JBEYJA010000079.1:0-20532 GCF_040703815.1 Streptomyces sp. NPDC006743
ACCCGCACGATCTGACAGCCCGACGCCGTCAGCTCCGCGATCTGCTGCAACGTCGCACCGACGTCCGACGTACGCGTCGTCGTCATCGACTGCACGGAGACCGGCGCGTCCCCACCGACCGCCACGGACCCGACCTGGATCTGCCGGCTCCTGCGGCGCTCGGCGAGCTTGGTCGGAACGGACGGCATGCCGAGAGAAATCGCAGTCATCTGCTGTGCAACCCCAAGTCGTGGATCAAGGTCCGGCCCCGTTCTGCGGCGGGCTCCAGGCTTCGAGATTACGGCACCGCCCCGATCATCGGCACATCCCACCCGGCAAACCCACTCAATGGGAGGCGGCCGGACAGGACACCTGCCCGGCCGCCTCGAACAACGGGTCGCTACGTGATTTTGACGGGGTTAACGACGTCCGCGATGAGGACGAGGATGGTGAAGCAGATGAAGACGCTGGCCACGACGTAGGCCACCGGCATCAGCTTCGCCACGTCGAACGGGCCGGGGTCCGGGCGGCGCAGCACCTTGGCCAGCCGGCGGCGCAGCGACTCCCACAGGGCGCCGGCGATGTGCCCGCCGTCCAGCGGCAGCAGCGGCAGCATGTTGAAGAGGAACAGGGAGAGGTTGAAGCCGGCGACCAGCATCATGGCCATGGCCAGCTGCTGGGTGGGCGGGATGTCCAGGGTGAAGATGTCGCCGCCGACGCGGGCCGCGCCGACCACGCCCATCGGGGAGTCGGGCTGGCGGGGGGCGCCGTCGAAGGCCGCGTCCCACAGGGCCGGGATCTTGCCGGGCAGGCTCGCGATGGAGTCGACGGCCTCGCCGAGCCGGTCGCCCATCCAGGTCACGGACTGGCCGAAGTCCTGGCGGACGATGCCGGTGGCCGCGCTGAAGCCGAGGAATCCGGCGGTGACGTACTGGCCCTGGACGATCTGACCGTGGGAGTCCTTCTTGGCGACCTGGTTGGTGGCGATCTTCGCGTGCAGGGTGACGTCCTTGCCGCCCCGGTCGACGACGATCGGCACCTGCTTTCCGGGGTTGGCGCGGATGAGGTCGGACAGGCGGTCCCAGTCGTCGGTCCTGACGCCGTCGAAGGCGACGATCCGGTCCCCGGCGCGCATCCCCGCGGCGGCGGCCGGGGAGAGCGGGTCGCCCTTCTCGCACGTGTCGCGGTTCTCGCTCTGTGCGATGACGCACTGCGAGACGGAGCTGACGGCGGTCGTCTGCTGCGAGATGCCGAAGCCCATCAGCACGATGAGGAACAGGGCGACCGCGAGGACGAGGTTCATGAAGGGGCCGGCGAACATGACGATGACCCGCTTCCACGGGGCGCGCGTGTAGAACATGCGCTTCTCGTCGCCGGGCTCCAGCTCCTCGTACGCGGCCGAGCGGGCGTCCTCGATCATGCCGCGCCAGGGTGAGGTGGAACGGGCGGTGACCCGGCCGTCGTCGCCCGGCGGGAACATGCCGATCATGCGGATGTAGCCGCCGAACGGGATGGCCTTGATGCCGTACTCCGTCTCGCCCTTCTTGCGCGAGAAGATCGTCGGGCCGAAGCCGACCATGTACTGCGGCACGCGGATGCCGAAGAGCTTGGCGGTGGACAGATGTCCCAGCTCGTGCCACGCGATGGAGACCAGCAGGCCGATCACGAAGACGACTATGCCGAGGATCATCATCAGGGACGTCATGCACGCGCCTCCGCGGTCGCCGTCTGCGCTGTCAGTTCCCGGGCGCGGGAGCGGGCCCAGGTCTCCGCTTCGAGGACGTCCGGCAGGGTCAGCGTAGTTCCCGTGCGGGGTGTGCCGTGCTCCTCGACCACCTGTGTCACGGTCTCCATGATCCCGTTGAAGGGCAGTGCGCCGCGCAGGAACGCGTCGACGCACTCCTCGTTGGCCGCATTGAACACGGCCGGGGCGGTGCCCGCGAGCCGGCCGACGTGCCGGGCGAGGCCGACGGAGGGGAAGGCCTCGGTGTCGAGGGGGAAGAACTCCCAGGTGGAGGCCTTGCTCCAGTCGAAGGCGGGGGCGGCGTCGGGAACCCGTTCGGGCCAGCCGAGGCCGATGGCGATGGGCCCGCGCATGTCGGGGGGCGTCGCCTGCGCGAGGGTGGACCCGTCGGTGAACTCGACCATCGAGTGGACGTACGACTGCGGGTGGACGACGACCTCGATGCGGTCGAAGGGGATGTCGTACAGCAGGTGGGCCTCGATGACCTCCAGGCCCTTGTTGACGAGGGTGGCGGAGTTCACCGTGATCACCGGGCCCATCGCCCAGGTGGGGTGGGCGAGGGCGTCCTCGACGCCGACGTCGGCGAGTTCGTCCTTGGTACGGCCGCGGAAGGGGCCGCCGGAGGCGGTGACGACGAGCTTGCGCACATCCGCCCGGGTCCCGCCGGCCAGGGCCTGGAAGAGCGCGGCGTGCTCGGAGTCCACCGGGATGATCTGACCCGGCTCGGCCACTGCCTTGACCAGCGGGCCGCCGACGATGAGCGACTCCTTGTTGGCGAGCGCGAGAGTGCGGCCCGCCTTCAGGGCGGCGAGGGTCGGGGCGAGGCCGATGGATCCGGTGATGCCGTTGAGGACGGTGTGGCACTCGGAGGCGGCGACGTGGGTGGCCGCGTCGGGCCCGGCCAGGATCTCGGGGAGCGGCCCGGCGCTCCCGTACTGCGCGGCCAGCGCCTCGCGCAGGGCCGGTACGACGTCCTCGCGGGCCACGGCCACGGTCCGCGCCCGCAGCCGGAACGCCTGCTCGGCGAGGAGACCGACCCGGCCGCCGTTGGCGGAGAGAGCGGTGACCCGGAAGCGGTCCGGGTGGCGCAGCACGAGGTCGATGGCCTGGGTGCCGATGGACCCGGTGGACCCGAGGACGACCACGTCCTTGGGTCCGTCCCCGCTGACGGGGTCGAAGACGAGATGCGGATCGGCGAGAGGGGCTGGACTGTCGCTCATCCCCCCATTGTGGCCGCAACGCCTGTGTCTCAGGACAGCGCGTCCGCCGGGCGGGTCCGGGGCGCCCCGGATCGCACCCCGGCGCATGCACGGCGGCGCGCGCCGCGGGGGCGCCGGTTCCGCCCGAGCGCGTTCGGGGGTGGGCGCCCCGCCGGCCGCCCGCGCGTCCCCGCGGCGCGTGCGGCGGGGAACGAACGCCCCGCCCGAGCGCGTTCGGGCACCCGCTCCGACCGGGCGCGTGCCGGCGGGGCGCATGCGGCGGGGAACGAACGCCGTTGCGGCCGTCCGCTCCGACCGGGCGCGTGCCGGCGGGCGCGCTCCGGGGCCTCACGCTCCGACCGTGCCCGCCTCGGCGGCGACGCTCGGGCCGCCTGCGGCCGGGCAAGGCGCGTCCCGGCGGTGACCGGTGTCCCGGCACCGCCCCAGGGGCGTGCCGCCGGTGCGGGACTCCGGGCGACGACGGGCGGGCGCAGGGCCGCCCGTCGCGCGGCCAGGCGGTGGGCCGCCACGGGACGGACCGCGCGCGACCGCCGCGCCGCGGGGCGGCCGGGCGGTCGCCGTGGGGCGGGGTGGTGGCCGGGCAGCCGTGGGGCGGGGTGGTGGGCGGGCCGCCGTGAGAGCGGCCCGGAGCGGGGTCGTCAGCGGATCGGGCGGTGCACGTTCTCCCGTGCGCCGGGGCCCGGTTCCGGCTCGGCGATCCAGGGACCGTCGTCCGAGGGGTCGACGATTCCCTGCTCCAGCCACTCGTAGGCGCCGCCGAGGACGCCCTTGACGACCTTGCGGTCCAGGTCGTCGGTGTTGTTCCACAGGCGGTCGAAGAGTTCGCCGACGCGGATGCGGGCCTGGCGGCAGAAGGCGTCGGCCAGCTGGTAGGCCTCGCGGCCGTTCTCCCCCCGGGTGCGCAGGAGTTCGGCGCGCACGCAGGCCGCGCTCATCGCGAACAGTTCGGCGCCGATGTCCACGACGCGGCCGAGGAAGCCCTGCTTGGTCTCCATCCGGCCCTGCCAGCGGGACATGGCGTAGAAGGTGGAGCGGGCGAGCTTGCGGGCGTGGCGTTCGACGAAGCGCAGGTGCCCGGAGAGGTCGGCGTGGCCGCGCGGGTGGAACTCGGCGTACGAGCGCGGCAGTTGCCCGGGGCCCGCGACCAGCTTCGGCAGCCACTTCGCGTAGAAGACTCCCGCGTTGGCGCCCGCCCTCGCCTTGTCCTGGAGGGACTTGCCGGGGTCGATGAGGTCGCCGGCGACCGAGAGGTGGGCGTCGACGGCCTCGCGGGCGATCAGGAGGTGCATGATCTCGGTGGAGCCCTCGAAGATGCGGTTGATGCGCAGGTCGCGCAGCATCTGCTCGGCGGGGACGGCGCGTTCGCCGCGGGCGGCGAGGGAGGCGGCCGTCTCGAAGCCGCGTCCGCCGCGGATCTGGACCAGTTCGTCGGCCATCTTCCAGGCCATCTCCGAGCCGTAGAGCTTGGCGAGGGCGGCCTCGATGCGGATGTCGTTGCGGTCCTCGTCGGCCATCTGGGAGGACAGTTCGAGCACCGCCTCCAGGGCGAAGGTGGTGGCGGCGATGAAGGAGATCTTCGAGCCGACCGCCTCGTGCAGCGCGACCGGTTTGCCCCACTGCTCGCGGACGGCGGACCACTCGCGGGCGATCTTCAGGCACCACTTGCCCGCGCCCGCGCACATGGCCGGCAGGGAGAGCCGGCCGGTGTTGAGCGTGGTCAGGGCGATCTTGAGGCCCTGGCCCTCCTCGCCGATGCGCTGGGCGGCCGGGACGCGGACCCGGTGGAAGCGGGTGACGCCGTTCTCGATGCCGCGCAGGCCCATGAAGGCGTTGCGGTGCTCCACCGTGACGCCCTCGGCGGCGGCCTCGACGACGAAGGCGGTGATGCCGCCGCGGTGCCCCTCCGACCTCGGTACGCGCGCCATGACGACGAGCAGGTCGGCCACCACGCCGTTGGTGGTCCACAGCTTCACGCCGTCCAGGACGTAGTCCCCCCGCTCGTCCGGCACGGCCGTGGTCGCCAGGCGGGCCGGGTCGGAGCCGACGTCCGGCTCGGTGAGCAGGAAGGCGGAGATGTCGGTGCGGGCGCAGCGGGGCAGGAACGTCTCCTTCTGTTCCTGGGTGCCGAAGAGTTTGAGCGGCTGCGGTACGCCGATCGACTGATGCGCGGAGAGCAGGGCCCCGATGGCGGGGCTGGCCGAGCCGGCCAGGGCGAGGGCCTTGTTGTAGTACACCTGGGTGAGGCCGAGGCCGCCGTACCTGGTGTCGATCTTCATGCCGAGGGCGCCCAGCTCCTTGAGCCCGGTGACGACCTCGTCGGGGATCCGCGCGTCGCGCTCGATCCGGGCGGAGTCGACCTTCGTCTCGCAGAAGTCGCGCAGCTTGGCCAGGAACTCCTCGCCGCGCTGCACGTCGTCGGCGGCCGGGAGCGGGTGGGGGTGGATGAGGTCGAGCCGGAAGCGGCCCAGGAACAGTTCCTTGGCGAAGCTGGGTTTGCGCCAGTGCTGCTCCCGGGCGTCCTCCGCCACCTGCCGGGCTTCGCGCTCGCTCACGGTGGGTCTGCTGGTCGCTGGTGCGGACATGAGGCTCACCTCACCGCGGGAACGCGCCCCGCGAATAGGGATCTTGGGTGTTTTCTTCACCGACCGGTGCCACTGGTTCGTATGTACCCGATACCGGACGGTGCCACCACCCCTGGCGTGGCGGGCGCCGAGCGTGCGGGCGGCCGGTGCGCCCGCGGGTGTCCCGGTGTGGTGTCATGCGGGGGGAGGGTGCGCGCGGGGGTGCGCCGGGGCGGGGACGGAAGGGGCCCGCGGGCCTGTCGGTGACCGTCGGACAGGAAATCTGTCGAAGCGCTTCGACACCCTCTGGACACCCACCGATGCTGGGGTTACTGTCGAATCACCCTCACAATCGGCCTGCCGGTCATGCGCACTGTCGAAGCGCTTCACACAGCTTGGAGAGCAGATGGTCACCCTCGCCGAGGTCGCGCAGCACGCCGGAGTCTCGGCGAGCACGGTGAGCTACGTCCTCAGCGGCAAGCGGTCCATCTCCGCGAGCACCCGGGAGCGGGTCGAGCACAGCATCCGCGAACTGGGCTACCACCCGAACGCGGGCGCCCGCGCGCTGGCCAGCAGCAGGTCGAACATCATCGCCCTGATGATCCCGCTGCGCACGGACATGTACGTGCCGGTGATGATGGAGATCGCCATCGCCGTGGCGACCGCCGCCCGCGCCCACGGCTACGACGTCCTGCTGCTCACCGGCGAGGAGGGCCCCGACGCCGTGCGCCGGGTGACGGGCAGCGGGCTCGCCGACGCGATGATCCTGATGGATGTCGAGCTGGAGGACGAGCGGCTGCCCCTGCTGCGCGGCACCCACCAGCCCTGCGTCCTCATCGGACTGCCCGCCGACGCCACCGGACTGACCTGCGTCGACCTCGACTGGGGTGCGACCGGCGCGCTGTGCGTGGAACACCTGGCGAAGCTGGGCCACCGCGACATCGCTGTCATCGGGGAGGCGCCCGCCGTCTACGAACGGCACACCGGCTTCGCCGAACGCACCCTGGACGGGCTGCGCTCCCGGGCGCGGGAGCTGGGCCTGAAGGTGCTGCACCGCCCCTGCGAGGGCGGCTACGACGCGATGGCGGCGACCCTGGCCCGGATCTTCGACGAGCGGCCGGGCACCACGGGCTTCGTCGTGCAGAACGAGTCCGCGGTGGAGCCGCTGCTCGCCCTGCTGCGCCAGCAGGGACGGGCCGTGCCCGAGGACGTGTCGGTGGCCGCGATCTGCCCCGACCAGGTCGCCGTCCAGGCCTCCGTCCGGCTGACCTCGGTCGCCGTCCCCGCCCAGGAGATGGGCCGGCACGCCGTCGAGCGCCTGGTGGCCAAGCTCGACGGGCGCGAGGGTGCCGAGGTGGTCCTCATCGCGCCCCAGCTGACCGTGCGCGCCAGTTCCGGACCGGCGCCGACGGCTCCCTGACGGGCGCCCGTCCCCTCCCCTGCGTCCGGCGGCGCCGCTCACCGCGTCCGCAGCTCCAGGACGCGCTCCTCCCCGGCGACCAGGTCCAGTCGCCGGGTGCCCCCGGGGGTCCGCACCTCTATGCGGTGGCCGCGGGCGGGGCGCAGCACCGCGGTGGCCGCGGGGCCGGACCAGGTGAGGTCGAGTGCCGCGCCGAACCGGGTGCGCACGCCGCGCAGTTCGCCGGCGGCCAGGGCGGGCGGGAGGGCGGGGAGCAGGACCAGGCGGTCGGGGGTGGACTGGACGAGCATCTCGATGAGCACCGCGGGCAGGGTGTGGGCGGCGTCCGCGTTGTAGACGTGCCGGTTCGGGTAGTGGGCGCTCATCAAGGAGGCGTGGAAGAAGTCGCCGTCGAGGACCCGCGTGAGGGCGTCGGCGACCCGGCCGGCATCGCGGAGCCGGGCCGCGATCAGGGCGTGGTGGAGGTGTCCGTGCGCGGAGTCGTTCTCGGCGCCGCGCAGGGCCAGGGCGCGGTGGGCGGCCGCGGCCGTCTCCGGGGTGTCGTAGGGGTTGATCTCGTCCAGCGGCCAGACGCCGTAGAGGTGGCTGAGGTGGCGGTGGTCGTAGGAGTCCTGGAGGCCGGGTGCGGCCCATTCGGCGAGGGCGCCGTCGGCGTTGACCCGGTGCGGGGGCAGCCGGCCGGCGAGGGCACGCCACCGGGCGGCCTCGGCGGTGTCCGGGTGGCGGTCGGCGGCGGTGGTCAGGGCGTGCCGGGCGGCGGAGAGGTCCATGGCGGCGTTCACGGTGCCCCAGCTCGCGTTCGCGGGCCGGTTCTCCGGTGAGTAGGACGGGACGACGACGAGGTCGCCGCCGGCGTCGGTGCGGGTGAGGAAGTCCTCGTAGAAACGGGCGGTCTCGGCGAGGGCCGCGGTGGTGGCCGGGTCGGGCGCGCCGCTGGTGTCGTCGTGGTCGAGGAGCGGCTTGAGGAGCCAGTCGGCGCCCGCCGTCCACAGGTGCAGCGGGTACTCCCGGCTGAAGTGGCGGACGAGGCCCGACTCGCCGTCGGTGTGCGCGGGGGCGACCACCCCGCGGGTGCCGAAGACCGCGCGGGCGTTCTCCCGCCAGTCGGGGAGCTGCCCGTGCACGAGGCGGGCCAGCGCCCCGGTGACCTCGGGGAGGGCGGCCGCGGCGGCCGAGGCGGTCTGGAGGTTGAGGTTGGCGTCCGTGGTGAACGCCCCGGACCAGGCCGTGTCCCATTCGCCGGTCCACAGTCCGGTGAGGCGGGGCGGGAGCAGGCCGCTGGAGGAGAGCAGGTGGTAGCGGCCGGCGGCGAAGAGGCGTTCCAGGAGGGCGGCGCTGCGGGGACGTTCCAGCAACCGGGAGCCGGGCAGGGCGCGTTCGGCGGGGTCGGCGCGCAGGTCCAGGGTGACCCGCTGGTAGGCGGTGCGGTGGTGCGCGAGGTGTCGGGCGCGGAGGGCTTCGTAGGGCGCGGGCCCGCCGGTCGGGCGTTCGCCGGACGCGCGTTCGCCGGGCACGGATTCGCCAGACGCGCGCCCGGGGGACGCGGGTTCGGGCGAGGGGGGCCGGTCGGGGCGGGCTCCGCGGTGCGGGGCCTGTCGGGGCGGGGTGGCGGTGCGGCCGCGGGCGGCGTCGGTGAGCAGGTCGCGCAGGGCGTGGGCCTGGGCCGTCACGTCCAGCTCGCCGGTGTGCCGCTGGACGCGGGTGAGCAGCAGCACCGAGGCGGCGCCGGTGATGTGCACTGCGGGCGGGGTGAGTGCGGTGGTGCCGCCGGTGACGACCACGAGGGTGACCCCGGTGTACGCCCGGTCGCTGCCGGGGTAGCGGGCCCGCAGGCTCAGCACGGCGCCCTCGGCGGTGAGCACCGTGCCGTGCCCGACGCGGAGTGCCTGCGGCGCGCCCGGCAGCCGGTGGTCGAGCCGGACGCCGAGGGTGAGGCCGGGCGCGGTCACCTGCTGCACGACCACGTCGTCGGCGCGGGAGACGAAGAGCCGGCTGCGCCAGCCGGCGCACTCGGCCGTGGTCTGACCGGTGGTGAAGTCCACGGCCCGGCGGTACCCGCTCCTGGTGCCCGGCGGGCGGCGCAGTCTGATCAGGAAGGCGGGGTGGAAGGGCTGCACCCACTGCAGCGGCCGGCCGTCGGTGAAGGACTCGGCGGCCGTACGGTCACCGGCCAGCAGCCGGTCCTGGAGGGCGGCCAGCTGCCCGGCCAGGCGCGGCGGCCCGGCGTGTTCGGAGCCGTTGGGGCGTACGAGGGTGTGGTGGGTGACGATGACCCGGTCGTCGTCCGGATCACCGGTCACCAGCGCGCCGTGCCGGCCGTTGCCGCTCAGGAAGGCGTCCTCCCAGCGGGCGGCGGGGCACGGCTCCCAGGTGCCGTGGACGGGAAGGACGGGGGCGGGGGGTGCGCTCATGGGGCGAGTACCGCCGCTCCGTGCCGGGGCAGGGTGGTGCGGCCGGTGACGGTGGTGTCCGTGAGCAGGTCGCGGTGGGTGCCGGGCACCTCGACGGTCACCGGCCCGCGTCCGTGGTTGAGCAGGAACAGCAGCTCTCCGCGCCGCACCGCCTCGACCCCGTCGGGCAGGCCGTCCAGGACGGGGCGGACGCCCGCGCCGGCCGCGACCCGGGTGAGCAGGGCGCGCAGCGCCCCGGGTTCGGGGAGCGTGGAGACGTACCAGGCGCGGCCCCGGCGCAGTACGGCGGGCAGTCCGTCGAGTTCGCCGCCGCGGTAGGGGATCGTCTCGTCGGCGGTGCCGGCGGCCTCGATCTCCTCGGACCACAGCGTCCCGCGCAGGCCGTCGCCGAACGCGGCGCTCTCCCCCGCCTCCAGCGGCCACCACTCGTGCAGGGTGCGGATGCCGAACAGCGCGCGCAGCCGGGCGTCCATGCCGCCCGGCCGGACCCGGTCGTCCTCGTCGGCGACGCCGGTCAGGAACCCGCACACGAGGGTGCCGCCGCCTTCGACGTACGCCAGGAGGTTGCCGATCGCGGTGTCGGTGAGCAGGTACAGCTGGGGCACGACGACGAGCCGGTAGGCGGACAGGTCGTGTCCGGGATGGGCGAAGTCGGTGGTGAGGCGGGCCTCCCACAGGGCGCGGTGCCAGGCGCGCAGGACGTCGGCGTAGTCGACCTCGGTGGAGAGGCGGCCCTCGTGCGCGCCGGCCCACCAGGAGTGCCAGTCGTGGAGGATCGCGACGTCGGCGGTGAGCCGGGTGCCGGACACCTCGGGGCCCAGGCGCCGCAGTTCGCCGCCGAGCCGTCTGACCTCCTGGAAGGTACGCCCCTGCTCGCCCGCGTGACTGACCATGCCGGAGTGGAACTTCTCCGCGCCCTGCCGGGACTGGCGCCACTGGAAGTAGCAGACGGCGTCGGCGCCGCGGGCCACGGCCTGCAGGGACCACAGGCGGTTGAGACCCGCCGGCTTGGGGTGGTTGACGCCGCGCCAGTTGACCGGGCCGGCCGCCTGTTCCATGAGCATCCAGGGCCCGCGCGCCTGGGAGCGGGTCATGTCCTGGACCAGGGCGCCGTGCTGGGCGCCGAGCGGGTCGCGCGGGTCGGGGTAGAGGTCGGCGGAGACGACGTCCTCCTCGCCGGCCCAGCGCCAGGCGTCCTGCCCGGACCACAGCGGCATGAAGTTGGTGGTGACCGGCAGGTGGGGGGTGTGCCGGCGGACGATGTCGCGCTCGGCGACGTAGCACTCCAGCAGCGCGTCGGAGGTGAAGCGGCGGAAGTCGAGCACCTGGGCCGGGTTCTTCAGGTAGTGGGCGCGGCGTGGCGGCAGGACGCCGTCCCAGCTGTCGTAGCCCTGGCTCCAGAAAGCCGTGCCCCAGGCGGTGTTGAGGGCGTCGAGGGTGCGGTACTTCCCGCGCAGCCAGCGGCGGAAGGCGGCCGCGGCCTCGTCGCCGTGGTCGTAGGTGCAGTACTCGTTGTTGATGTGCCACATGGTGAGGGCGGGGTGGTCCGCGTAGCGGGCGGCCAGGTCCTCGGTGACTGCGGCGGCGTAGCGGCGGTAGGTGGCGCTGGAGTGCGAGAAGTGCTGCCGGCCGCCCCACCACTCGGTGTGGCCGTCCTCGTCGCGGGGCAGGGTGTCGGGGTGCAGGCGGCCCAGCCAGGGCGGGGGCGAGGAGGTGGGGGTGGCGAGGACGACTCCGATGCCGTTCGCGTGCATCAGGTCCATCAGCCGGTCGAGCCACCCGAACTCGCGGGCGCCGGGACGGGGTTCGATCGTCGCCCAGGAGAAGACGCCGAGGGTGACGGAGTTGACGCCGGCCTCGCGCATCAGGCGGACGTCCTCGTGCCAGGTCTCCTCGGGCCACTGCTCGGGGTTGTAGTCGCCGCCGAAGAGGAGCCGGCCGCGGGTGACGTCGGCGAGGGAGGGCGGGGTGCGGCCGGTCATCGCACGGGCTCCCGGAGTGAAGGCGGGGTGCGGCCCGGTCATCGCAGGGGCTCCCCGTACGGGATGCCGTGCCCGTCGGCGGTCAGGTGGACACGGCCGGGGTCACGGGGCCGCCGTTGACCGCGTCGCCGGTTCCGCCCCACGGGTGGGCGGCGTCGTCGACGTGTCTCCAGGTCCGCGCGGCGAGAACGGCACGTCTGCTGAGCCGGGGGGTGGGCATGACCTACCTCGTCTTCGGGTTCGGCTTCGGGTTCGGGAGTGCGGGCCGGCGGTGCACGGCCCGCGGCACACGCTCCGGTGGCGCGGCGGGCGGCCCGGGGCCCGGCTCGCGGGCCTCGGCGCCCGCGCCGGCCGGCGCCCCGGGCGTTCAGCCCTTCACCGCTCCGGTCAGCATCCCCTTGCGGAAATGCTTCTGCACGAACGGTGAGAGCACCGCGACCGGCAGCAGGGCCATCACCATCACCGCCATCTGCACGGCGAGCCCGGAGAGCTGGCCGGTCTTGATGGCCTGGCCCAGACCGACCGGCGCCTCCTGCTTCTGCACGAGCTGGATCATGACGTTCTGCAGCGGCATCATGTCCTGGTCGTTCAGGTACAGGGAGGCGTTGAACCAGGCGCTCCAGTAGCCGACGGCGTAGAACAGGGTGATCACCGCGAGGACCGCGCGGGACAGCGGCATGACGATCCGCCACAGGATGCGCAGCTCGCCGGCGCCGTCGATGCGGGCGCTGTCGACCAGTTCGGGCGAGATGCCCATGAAGAAGCCGCGCAGCACCAGGATGTTGAAGACGCTCACCGCGCTGGGCAGGATCAGCGCCAGGTAGCTGTCGGTCAGGCCGAGGCTCTGCACCAGCAGGTACGTGGGGATGAGTCCGGCGCTGAAGAACATGGTCGCCATCAGGGTCATCAGGATCCACCGGTGGCCCAGGGATCCGCTGCGCGACAGGCCGTAGGCGCACAGGACCGAGACGCCCATCGAGAAGAGCGTGCCGACCACGGTGACCAGGATGCTGATGACCGCGGCCCGGGTGACCTGGCCGCCGCTGAGCAGTTCCCGGTAGGCGACGAAGGTGATGCCCTTGGGGACCATCACCAGGCCGCCGGCCTCGTCGATGGTCCTGCGGGAGGAGAGGCTGGTGACGACGACGATCCACAGCGGGAAGACGATGGCGAGGCAGGCCAGGGCCAGGACGAGGCCCTTGCCCGCCAGGCCGGCCCTGGTCGGCTCCTCCTCCCAGACGGGCCGGGGCGGGGCGGCCCACCAGTGGGTCCCGGACCCGGCCGGCTTGTCGATGACCGGCTTGTCGACGACGGCGGTCACTTCTTGTACACCCCCTGCTCGCCCATGAGATGGGCCACCTTGTTCGCGGCGAGGACCAGGCCGATGCTGACCACGCCCTTGACCAGTCCGGCGGCGGCCGCGTAGCCGAAGTCCTGGTTGCGGACGCCGTTCCACCACACGAAGGTGTCCAGGACCTCCGAGGCGCCCGGTCCCACGGCGTCGCGCTGCAGCAGGATCTGCTCGAAGCCGACGGTGAGGGCGTCGCCGACACGCAGCACCAGGAGCAGGGCGATCACCGGGCGCAGCGCGGGCAGGGTGACGTGCCAGATGCGGCGCCAGCGGCCGGCGCCGTCCATCGCCGCGGCCTCGTACAGGTCCGGGCTGACGGAGGCCAGCGCGGCGAGGAAGACGATGATCCCCCAGCCGGCGTCCTTCCACACGCCCTGCGCGGTGACGAGGAACTTGAAGGTGTGGGGGTCGGTCATGATGTCGAGGCCGTCGAAGCCGTGGTCGCGCAGCAGTTGGGACAGGAGGCCCGCGCCGCCCAGGAGTTGCTGGAAGACGGCGATGACCAGCACCCACGAGAAGAAGTGCGGCAGGTAGAGCACGGCCTGCGCGATCGCCCGCACCCGGGGCCTGACCACGCTGTTGATGAGCAGCGCGAGGAGGATCGGGACGGGGAAGTACAGCACGAGCTGGAGGACGAACAGCACGAGGGTGTTCGTGACGGCGTTCCAGAAGCCGGAGTCCTGGAAGATCGCCTGGAAGTTCTGCAGGCCCACCCAGGGGCTGTGCAGGATGGAGACGACGCCGTTGTCGCTGATGTAGGGGTCGTAGTCCTGGAAGGCGACGACGTTGCCGAGGATCGGCACGTAGTTGAAGAGCAGGATCAGCACCACGGCCGGGAGGGTCATCAGGAGCAGGGCGCGGTCGCGCCGGAACCTGAGCCGCAGGCTCAGCCTGCCGCCGCCCCTGCCCGCGCCCGCGTCCTTGCCTCTTCCGCCCTTGCCTCTGCCCGGTCGCGGCCCGGAGCCGCTCTCCCCCGTGCCGCGGGCACCGGCCGCCGCCGGTGAGGTCGCCGTCGTGTCGGCCTCGGCGCTGCGCCGGGGCACCGTGCTGTGGGACACGGCTGTTCTCCTCGCCTCGCCGCCGCCTCAGCCGGCCGCCGGGCCGTTGTCGTCGAGCACCTTCTTGTACCAGTCGCGGAGCTTGTCGCCGCCCTTGCTCTTCCAGTCGGAGACGGCCTGCTGCATGTCGCCGATCTTCCTGCGGCCGCGGACGACGTCGTCCTCCAGCTGCTCGAAGTCGTTGCCGAGGTTGGTGTAGCGGCTGGGTTCGGTGATCTGCATGCCGTAGAAGGAGGACTTCTTGGTGAAGGCGCCCATCCGCTGCTGCCACTCCACCTGGCCCCTGGCGACCTCGGGGAAGTCGGGGTGCGCGATGGTGGGCGCGGGGCCGGCGACCATCACGTAGGCGTTCATCACGTCGATGTTGCCTTGGTCGGTCTTGGTGGGCACGCCGTTCCTGACGGTGTAGTGGGTGCCCTCCACGCCGTAGTTGGTGAGCATGTACTCCTTGGTGCCGTACGGCGCGGCGGCGACGTCGGCGACGGCCAGCACGTCACGGACGACCGCCTCGGAGGCCTTCTTGCTGACGAAGGCGAAGATGCCGGCGGGCTGTTCGGCCCACAGGGCGGGGTTGCCGCCGTCGTGTCCGAAGACGTCCATGCCCCACACCTTGAACCGGGGGTTCTGCACGGCCTGTTCGGCGGTGCGGCTCCACCACTGGGAGATGTTGTTGGCGTAGATGAGGAACTCGCCGGCGGCGAACTTGGGGCCGGGGTCGGTGGCCTGGCTCTTGCCGAGCCTGGCGTCGGGGTGGACGACCCCCGCGGCGAACAGCTTGCGGGTCCACTCCAGCGCCTCGAGGTACTCCTGCGTCTCGATGCGGTTGACGAGCTTGCCGTCGACGAGGTTCCAGCCGAGCGGCTTCTCGCTGCCGGAGAGCACGCCGAACATCTGGAACGCGGTCCACTTCATGTCGAGGCAGGCCCACCGCTTGGCCCTGGCGTCGGTGATCTCCTTGGCCAGGGACATGAACTCGTCGGCGGACCGCGGGACCTGGTAGCCCTCCTTGTCGAAGATGTCCTTGCGGTAGAGGGGCACGATGCCGGTGACGTACGGGGAGGGCTGCGGCAGACCGCGCAGCCTGCCGCCGAAGACGGAGCGCTGCCAGGCGTCGGTGGGGATCGCGGCGAGGTTCGGGTACTCCTTGACGGCGTCCCCCGACAGGTAGGGGCCGAGGTCGGCGAACTTGCCGATGATCGCGCTGGGGATCTTGCCGTTCATGTTCCAGCCGGGCACGACCACGACGTCCGGGACGTCGCTGGAGGCCAGCACCGCGCCGAGCTTCTGCTCGTAGGTGTTGCCGTCCTGGTTCTGCCAGTGGACGTCGACGCCGATGAGGTCGTTCATCGCCTTGTAGTAGGCGTTGTCGCCCTTGGGCGGGGAGCCCCAGAACGGGGACATGACGGTGACCTTGCCGCCCTTGCCGAGCTTCTTGGGCACCGAGGTCTTCAGGTCGGCGAGGGCGAGTCTGCGGGTGAACCCGGCCGCGGAGCCGTTCTTGGCCGGGATGTCGGGGGTGACGACGTTGCCGGCGACGAAGGCGGGCAGCAGCTTCCCGGCGTCCTTGCCCGACGAGGTGCCGCCGCCCGACCCGCTGTCCGTGCCGCCGCCGCAGGCGGCGAGCAGCGGCGTTCCTCCGGCCACCGCGGCGGTGGCGACCGCCGCGGAGGCGAGGAAGCTCCTCCGGCTGGGTCCGGCGGGGGCGGCGTTCGTCATGGCGTCAACCCTTCGTGGCGCACCAGGACACCCGGCGGTTCGGCCGTCGGCTGCGGTGTCCGGTGACTCGATGGCTCATGTCTCGTCGAGTGGAGCGGTAGCTGGAGCTGCGGTGCTGGAGCAGGAGCTGGAGCTGCGGTGCAGGAGCTGGTGCTGGAGCTGCGGTGCTGGAGCCGGCTGAGCCGAAGCGGTTCCTGGGAGGAATGGACCGGCCCTGCGGTCGGGCACGGTCGTCGAAGCGCTTCGATGTTGCTGCGAGGTTAAGTGAACAACTGGGGGCGCACAAGAGCCGGTTGCAGAATTCCTCCGAGGCCGGAGGACTGGACCACTCACAGGCAGCACATGCCGTGGGAGCGGTCCCGCACAGTTGCTGCCGGGAGACGTCTTGACACCCGACCCCGCCCCGATCAAGCATCGAAGCGCTTCGAAAGAGGCTGGCCTTTCCAGCGCAAGGGGACCCCTACGTGACCGTACGAACGCCTTCCACGCCGCCTTTCCGCGATCCCGAACTGTCGTTCGCCAAGCGCGTCGACGACCTGCTGGCGCGCCTGACCCTGGACGAGAAGGTCTCCTTCCTCCACCAGTTCGCGCCCGCCGTCGAACGGCTCGGCGTCGCCGCCTTCCGCACCGGGCAGGAAGCCCTGCACGGGGTGGCCTGGATGGGTCCGGCGACGGTGTTCCCGCAGGCCGTCGGCCTCGGCGCCACCTGGAACGACGAGCTGGTGCGCCGGATCGGCGAGGCGGTGTCCCAGGAGGTCCGTGCGATGCGCGCCCGCGACGAGCGGGTCGGCCTCAACGTCTGGGCCCCCACGGTGAACCTGCTGCGCCATCCGCTGTGGGGCCGCAACGAGGAGGGCTACTCCGAGGACCCGCGGCTCACCTCGGCCATCGCCATCGCCTACACCCGCGGCCTGCGCGGCGACCACCCGGTGTACTGGCGCACCGCCCCCGTCCTCAAGCACTGGCTGGCGCACAACAACGAGACCCGCCGGGACACCACCTCGTCCTCCGTGCGCCCGCGCGTCCTGCACGAGTACGACCTGCGGGCCTTCCACGACGCGGTGCGGGCGGGCGCGGTGGCCGGGGTGATGCCCGCCTACAACCTCGTCAACGGCCGCCCCAACCACGTCTCACCCCACCTGCGCGCGCACCTGCGCACCTGGACCGACGAGGACCTGCTGGTCTGCTCGGACGCGGGCGCCCCCTCCAACCTGGTCGACTCCGAGCACTACTTCGCCACCCACGAGGAGGCCACCGCCGCCGCCCTGCTGGCCGGCGTGGACAGCTTCACCGACCACGGCACGGACCCGAGCCGGATCGTGGCCCGCGTCCACGGCGCGCTGGCGCGGGGTCTGTTGACCGAGACCGACGTGGACGCCACCGTACGCCGTCAGCTCTCGGTCCGCTTCCGGCTCGGCGAGTTCGACCCGGACCACGACCCGCACACCGGCTCCCCCGGCGCCTTCGACACCCCCGCACACCGCGCCCTGGCCCGCGAAGCCGCCGAGCAGGCGGCCGTCCTGCTCAAGAACGACGGCCTGCTCCCGCTCGCCCCCACCGCGCGGATCGCGGTGGCCGGCCTGCTGGCAGACGAGTGCAAACTCGACTGGTACAGCGGCACGTTGATGCACCGCTCCACACCGCTGGACGGCCTGTACGAGCGGTTCGGCGCGGACCGGGTCGACTTCGCCGAGGGCGTGGACCGGGTGCTGCTGCGCACCGCGTCCGGCGCCTTCCTGCGCGTCCCGCCCGCCGGCGCGGCCGGCGACGAGGTGCGCGGCGCCGAGGGCGCCCTCGACCCGGCCCTGCTGGCCGGCCGCACCGACCTGCCGCCGCTCACCACCGGCGCCGAGGGCACCGAACTCGCCCTGGCCGACTGGGGCGACGGCGTCCTGACGCTGCGCGCCCCCGACGGCCGCTACCTGTCGGTCGCCGGGGACGGCTACGTCCGCGCCTCCGCCGGCCAGCCCGGCGGCTGGGTGGTGCAGGAGACCTTCCGTCTCGAACCGCACGGGGAACCCGGCGGGAACCGTCACCTCCTGCGCCACCTCGGCACCGGCCGCCACGTCCGGGTCACCGCCGACGGCGTGACGGTCGCCGAGGACGGCACCCAGGCACCCGAGGTGTTCGAACTCCTGGTCACCGAGTCCGGCGAGGAGGCGGTGAGCCGCGCCGCCGCCGCGGCGGACGTCGTGCTCGTGGTGGCCGGCAACGACCCGCACATCAACGGCCGGGAGACCGAGGACCGCACGACCCTGCGCCTGCCCGCCCACCAGGAACGGCTGCTCGCCGCCGCCCGCGCCGCCAACCCGGACACGGCGCTGGTGCTGGTGTCGTCGTACCCGTACGCGTTCGACGCGGAGCCGCTGCGCGCCGCGCTGTGGACCGCGCACGGCGGCCAGGCGGCGGGCACGGCGCTCGCCCGGGTCCTGGCGGGCGACGTCTCCCCCGCCGGCCGGCTCCCGCAGACCTGGTACGCGCACGACGGCGACCTGCCCGACTTGCTCGACTACGACGTCATCGGCAGCCGTCAGACCTACCTCTACTTCGAGGGCACCCCGCTGTTCCCGTTCGGCCACGGCCTGTCGTACGCCTCCTTCGCCTACGACGGACTGACGGCGGCCTGCGACGGGCCGCCGGCCGGCGCCGGGACCGCCCCGGACCCCGGCACGGGCGCCGTGCGGGTCTCCTTCACCGTCACCAACACCGGTGACACCGCAGCCGACGAGGTCGCCCAGCTCTACCTGCGGGCCGTCACTCCCTCGGTCCCGAGACCGCGCCGCGAACTGGTCGCCCACCGCCGCGTCACCCTCGCCCCCGGCGCCTGTGCGCGGCTGGACTTCGAGGTCCCGCTGTCCGCGTTCGCCTTCTGGGACGTGGCCCGGGGCGGCCGGCGCCGGGAACCGGGAACGTACGAACTGCTCGCGGGCGCCTCCAGCGAGGACATACGCCTGCGCACCACCCTCACCCTGGACGGCGAGCCCACGGCTCCGCGGCCCGTGCGCGAACACGGCCTGGACGCCGCCGGCTTCGACGAGCAGACGGGCGCCGAGATCGTCGACCGCACGAAGCGGACGGGCGACGCGGTGACTCCCGCTGCGGGCGACACCGCCGAACTCCTCTACCGTGCCTGCGACTTCGGGGACGGGGTCACCGAGGTGACGGCCGAGCTGGCGGGCGAGGGCGGCGTCGAGATCCTGTCGGACGACGACGCGGCGGCCGTGCTCACCCTGGCCACGCCCACCTCGGGTCCGTACGACTACACGCCGGTCCGGGCGGCGTTCGCCGCCGACGGCGTGCACGACGTCCGCCTCCGGCTGCACGGCCCGGTCCGGCTCGCGCACGTCGGCTTCACCGGCTGAGCCCCGCGAGGGCCGGCGAACGGCGACGGCCGGAGCCCCCGCACAGTCTCCGTAAGTGGCTCCCAGAGCGCGGCCCCGGGAGTCACCGGCCTCTCCTCGGGCAACTCGATCTCGTCAACTCCTGACAGGTCGCCTCCCGCCCGAGAGGCTGGGCACCCGCTCCGCCGGCTCGTGGTTGGTCACCGACGGGGCGTGGCTGACGGGTACGGCCCTTCCCCGAGGCGTCCGTCTTGCCCCGTGAGCCGGGGCGGGGCGGCCCGCTTCGCGGACGCTTCGGCAGGAATGCCGCACCCCTTGGCGAACTCCGACACGGACCGCGGCCACGCGCGTGGGACCGGACCCGCGTCGAAGAAAGCGCGCCCCGCCTTGCCGCGCTCGATCATCCCGCACAGCATGACCGCTCGAGCGTCACTGGCCCGCAGAAAGTCGTCCCCCGTGATTTCCGGGACGAACTCCAGCCTGCCCAGCGCGCCGAGGCCGGCGACGTGGCTCTCGAGTTCCGCAGCGGGGCGATGCCCGATAGAGGAGTTACCCGCGCCACGCGGGATATGCCTGGTCCCGATGAGTCGGCACTTCCGGGCCCCCGTTTCACCGCGGGGGGCCTCAAGCGACAGGCCCAGTCCGCCAGACAACGTGCGTCTTCGCCGAATGCCCCCACGCTGCGGCCCGGCGTGCGCCACGATGTCAGCGTGGATCTTGAAGGCATCGGAGCAGTAGCAGCGGCAGCGGTCACCGCCATCGGCATCCCCACCGCGATCGTCATCGGCCGCATGCAACTCAAAGCGGGCCTCCGCGCGGCGGAAACGACCTGGCATGCTGCGCTCGTTCAGGCCGACGCGTCGTACCGGGCAGCCATGGACACCGTCCGCGCCACCGCTTCCGCGAACCAAGACCAATGGCGTCGCGGCGTACGGCGAGACGCCTTCGTCCAGTTCCTGACCATCAGCTCGGAACTGCAGCACATCGAACTGCCGGAAGACGCGGAGGCCACGGACGAGGAAATCCGGCAGGCCGAGAAAGCGCTTCGCGAGATCGTTCACCGGGCCGAGACCACGTTTCACATCGTGTGCCTGGAATCCGCGGACTTGCAGGACGCCGCGACTCGACTTCTCCAGGCCATCCGGCATTACGCCAGAGGCTATCGGCGGCTGGCTGCTGCGGAGCGAGCGATAAGCACCCTGACCGCGATCGAAGAAGAAAACCGCACTCATCTCGATGAGGTCCATGCCGCTCTCGGTGCCCTGGCGACGGCCGCGAACGCTGTCGACGACGTGGAACACCACCGAGACGTCCAGCGTGCGCGCGACCGGGCGCAAGCGGCCCTACGCGACGTACCGGGACTGTCCGAGCGGCATCAAAGGAACCTTCTGTACGCCAACAGGCACGGCCTGCCCGACAACCGCGCCCACCGCCGCGCACTGCAGGACAGCCGACAGGCGTTTCTGGCGGCTGCGCAAGCAGACCTCGACGCCCCGGCCTCAGTGCCTGCCCCGGGAAGTCATTCCCTCGCGTCCCCGGGCGCCGGACGAGCGTGGAACACCCGTCCTGACCATCGGCTCCGAGCGGCTTCGCCCGACGCGGTCGGATGAGGGGCGGCCACCCCCCTTCGCAGGTGGAAAGCAGCGAGAACGGCGTGGGGGGGGGCCCCCCCCCCCCCGGGGGCGGGCCGCGCGGGAGTGGAGATAAAAAAACAGAAAAACAGAAAACAAAAAAAAATAAAGGGTTTTG